>JANMHY010000923.1:0-1510 GCA_031375525.1 Burkholderiales bacterium | reverse complement strand
CTTCTCGCGCGAGCGCATGCCTTCCGGGTCTTTGTTCACCACCTTGCGCCAGTCGTCGATCCAGCCGATCGTGCCGAAGCCGAAGGTGACGAGCATCACCACCCAGACAAAACGGTTGCTCCAGTCGAACCACAACACGGTGGAGACGCCGATCGCCATCAGGATCAGCGCGCCACCCATCGTCGGCGTGCCGCGCTTGGCCAGATGCGATTGCATGCCGTACTCGCGGATCGGCTGGCCGATCTTCAGTTCTGCCAGACGCCGGATGACCCACGGCCCGAACGCCAGGCCGATCAGCAGCGCGGTCATCGCGGCGAGCACGGCGCGGAAGGTCAGGAACTGGAAGACGCGCAGGAAGCCGAGTTCCTCGGGGTACATCGACTGCAACCATTGGGCAAGGCTGAGCAGCATGGTCAGTTGTTCTTTTGTTCTTGGATCGCCTGCACCACGCGCTCCATCTGCATGAAGCGCGAGCCCTTGACGAGCAACGAGGCGACGGCGGGCAGTTCGCTGACGGCGCTCACCATCGCGGGTGCGTCGGCGAAATGGCGGGCGTTGCCACCGAATGCACTTGCCGCGTCTGCGCACAGCACGCCCGCGCACCACAGGTGCTCGATGCCACGCTCCTTCGCATAAGCACCGACCTCGGCGTGGAACTCCGGCCCACGCGCGCCGACTTCGCCCATGTCGCCGAGCAGCAGCGCGCGCGGCGCACGCATCGTCGCCAGCACGTCGATCGCGGCGCGCACCGAGTCGGGGTTGGCGTTGTAGCTGTCGTCGATCAGTGCAACGCTCTTGCCCCGCAGCGTGATCGACTTCAGTTGCGAGCGGCCCTTCACCGGCTCGAAGCTCTCCAGGCCTTTGCGGATCGCCGCCAGCGGCGCACCAGACGCCAGCGCGCAAGTGGCAGCAGCCAGCGCATTCTTCGCGTTGTGCGCGCCAGCCATGCGCAACGTCACCGGCACCGCACCGGCGGGCGTGTGCAGGGTCAGTGCCCAATGGTCATCGAGCCACATCGCATCGGCGGTGATGTCTGCCTCGCCTTGCATGGCGAAGGTCATGTGCGGCCGGGAGCCCGCCATCGACAACCACAGCGACGTGAACGCATCGTCGGCCGGGAAGACCGCCGTGCCGGCCGCGCCGAGCGCTTCGATCGCTGCGCCGTTCTCTCGCGCGACGGCCTCGACCGTGGCCATGAACTCCTGGTGCTCGCGCTGCGCGTTGTTGACGAGCGCGATCGTCGGCTGCGCAATCTTGGCCAGCAGGCCGATCTCGCCGGGATGGTTCATGCCGAGCTCGACGACGCCGGCGCGGTGCCACAACGCATCGTCCTGGCGCAGGCGCAACAGTGTCAACGGCACGCCGATGTGGTTGTTGAAGTTGCCGGCGGTCGCAAACGCACCGTCGCCATGCCAGGCGCGCAGGATGGACGCGATCATCTGCGTCACCGTCGTCTTGCCGTTGCTGCCGGTGACGGCGATCAGCGGCAGGTGGTGGCGGGCGCGCCAGG
>JANMHY010000908.1:0-3220 GCA_031375525.1 Burkholderiales bacterium | reverse complement strand
GCCTCGATCGTCAGCGGCTTGCTGCGGTCGGCCTTCTCCGCATGCGCCAGCGGGAAGGCAGCGGAGAGGAGGAGGAGGGCGAGGGCGAGGGAGGGCTTCATGGCGGCACAGAACTTGCAGACCATTCTAGCCACGGCAATGCGGCCCAAAGGCGTGCACCTTTGGGCCGCGAGGGTGAAAACTTGTCGGCGCGGCGCGCCGGCTTGCGGGTCAGGCGGGTTTTCTGGCCCGAGCGATCAGCTGGTCGGCGACCACGAGCGCCCGCTCATGGCTGCCGGCCAGCGATCCTGCCGTGAACCAACGGCCGTGGATGCCCAGCGTCGGCACGCCGTCGATCTTGTAGGCCTCGGCAAGCTGCTTGCCCTGGCGCAGCTTGGTGGCCACGCCGAAGGACTTGTAGGCGTCGAGGAACTTGGCGTCGTCGCCGCCGGCGCTCTTGACGAAGGCAGCGATGTCGGCCTCCTTGTCGAGCTTCTGGCGCTGCACGTGGATCGCGGCGAAGACGCGCTTGTGCATCGCTTCTAGCTGCTCGCTGGCTTCGAGCGCGTAGAAGATTTTCGCCAGGCCCTCCCACGAGGCATTGAAGGCGGCCGGCACGCGGCGGAAGGCCACATCGGCCGGCAGCTTCTTGACCCACGGTTCGAGCAGCGGCTCGAAGCTGTAGCAGTGCGGGCAGCCGTAGGAGAAGAACTCCACCACCTCCACCTTGCCGGCCGGCGCGGCCACCGGCGCGGGGGCCGGCAGGCGCACGAAGTCTTTGCCTTCAACCGGCGCGGCGCCTTGGGCGCGGGCACCGGTGGCGGCGAGCAGCGCCGCGGCAACGCCGGTGCGGGTCAGGTCACGACGGTTCATCATGGCTTGCATTTCCTATTCAAAAGTCTTCAGCGCTCAACGCGCACCAGCGCGGCTTCGACGCCGCTGCCCGACAAACGTTCCTGGATGGCGTCGGCATCTTCCTTGCGGTCGAATGGCCCCAGGCGCACCCGGTACATCGTGCGGCCGGACTGTTCTCGCTCGCTCACCTTGGCGCTCATGCCCATCAGGCCGATGCGTGCCCGTTGCTGCTCGGCATCTTCCGGTTTGCCATAAGCGCCGACTTGCACGAAGTAGCTGAACGGATCGGCGCCCGGTTTGGTGGACTTGGGCGTCGGTGCGGTCGCGGTCGTGGTGGCCGCCGTTGTGGGTTTTGCCGCAGCCGCCGGCGTGGCCGCCTGTGCGGGCTTCGGTGCGGTAGCGGCAGGCGTCGTTGCCGGCAGTGCGGGCGCGATGCCCGGCGGCAGCGCGGCGCTGGCCGCGGCGGCGGGGGGCTTGATCGGCGACGCCGGTTTGCTGGCCAGCGGCGCGTTCGGGTCCCAGTTCTTGTTGCGTTCGGTTTCTGCGGCGTCCTGCTCGGCCGTGCGCTGCGGCACCTTGTTGACGAAAGGCACCGGCACCTTGGTCACGTACAGCGCCACGCCGATGGCCAGCGCCAGGCCGACCAAGAGGCCGACGATCAATCCGAGGGCGAAGCCGCCGCGTTGCTGCGAAGTCATGTCGTGAGGGTCTTTGCGTTGTCAGTGGGAGTGTCGCGGTGCATGCGCTCGGGGGCCGACACGCCGAGCACCGCCAGCGCGTTCTTCAGCACCTGCGCGGTCGCGGCCAACAGCGCCATGCGCGCGCGCGCCAGGGCTGCATCATCGACCAGAAAGCGCTCGGCCGCGTAGTAGCTGTGGAAGGCCGCAGCCAGCGCGCGGGCGTAGAAGGCCACGTCGTGCGGCGCCAGGCTGGCCGCGGCACGCGTCAGCATGGCCGGGTAGTCGGCGAGTTGCAGCATCAGCGCGGCTTCGCTCGCTGCGGTCAGCAGCGACAGGTTCGCCTGCGCGAAGTCGCGCTCGCCGCTGTACTGCGCGAGCACCGAGCAGATGCGCGCATGCGCGTACAGCACGTAGAAGACCGGGTTCTCGTCGTTCTGCGCCAGCGCCAGATCGACGTCGAAGGTGTACTCGGTGTCGGCCTTGCGGCTGATGAGGAAGAAGCGCACGGCGTCGCGGCTGGTCCAGTCGATCAGGTCGCGCAGCGTCACGTAGCCGCCGGCGCGCTTGCTGATCTTCACTTCCGCGCCGCCCTTCATCACCGTGACCATCTTGTTGAGCACGTAGTCGGGGAAGCCCGCCGGAATGCCGAGCCCCGCGGCCTGCAAGCCGGCGCGCACGCGCGCGATCGTGCCGTGGTGGTCGGTGCCCTGCAAATTGACGCACTTGGTGTAGCCGCGCTGCCACTTGTCGATGTGGTACGCCACGTCGGGCAAAAAGTAGGTGTACGTGCCGTCGGACTTGCGCATCACACGGTCCTTGTCGTCGCCGTAGGCGGTGGTCTTCAGCCACAACGCGCCGTCGGCTTCGTAGGTGTGGCCCGAAGCGACGAGCTTTTGCACCGTCGATTCGACCTTGCCGTCGCGGTACAGGCCCGACTCGAGAAAGTAGTGGTCGAACTTCAGGCCGAAGGCTTGCAGGTCGAGATCCTGCTCGTGGCGCAGGTAGGCCACGGCGAATTGGCGGATGCCGTCGAGATCGTTGGCATCGCCCGAGGCGGTGAATTCGCGGTCGTCGGCCTTGACGGTTTTCTTGGCCAGAAAGTCGGCCGCGATGTCGGCGATGTAGTCGCCCTTGTAGGCCTCGTCGGGCCACGCCGCATCGCCGGGACGGACACCGTCGATGCGCAGCTTCACCGACTGCGCCAGCGTGGCGATCTGCACGCCGACGTCGTTGTAATAGAACTCGCGCGTGACCTGCCAGCCCTGCGTTGCGAACAGGCTGCACATCGCGTCGCCGAGCGCGGCTTGGCGCGCGTGGCCCAGGTGCAGCGGGCCGGTCGGGTTGGCGGAGACGAATTCGACCATCACATGCTGGCCCTTGGCGGGCGCTGCGCCATAGCGCGCGCCCGCAGCCAACACGTCGGCCACCACCGCCTGCTTGGCGGCCGGCGTCAAGCGCAGGTTGATGAAGCCCGGCCCCGCGATCTCCAGCGCGCTGACCCAGCGTTGCACCGCCGGCTGTCTTTGCAGTGCTGCCACCAGGCGCTCGGCCAGCGCCCGCGGCGCGCTCTTGCTCTGCTTGGCCAAGGGCATCGCCGCCGTGATCGCCAGATCGCCATGCGCAGCCTGCTTCGGTGACTCGAACGCGGGCTTCAGCCCATGGCCCGGCGCCGTCTCGTCGAGCGCCTGGGCCAGGGCCGCGAGAAG
>JANMHY010000888.1:0-4687 GCA_031375525.1 Burkholderiales bacterium | reverse complement strand
CACGGTCGCCGCCTCGGCCACGCCCGCCCTTGGGCGCGCGCCAGCCGGCACGGCCACCACCGGTGTCGCCGCGGGTCTTGAGCGCGCGCTTCTTCGCCGCGTCGTCAGCCCAGCTCGACGACAGCTTCTCGCTCTTGATCGATTTCTTTTCACCTGGCTTCGCGGCACCCGGCGAGGCCGGTGCACCCGGACGCGCCGCGGCCTTGTGGATCGTGCCCTTGATAGTGGCTGCATCGGCCTTGACTTCAGGCTTGGGCTCTTCCTTCTTGGCGAGCAGCACCTTCTTCGGCGCGCTCATCATCGCGCGGATGGCCGCGGCTTCGTTCTCGGCAGCCGCGCGGCGCTTGCCGAGGTCGGCCAGACGCGCCTTGTCGGCGGCGGCATCGTCGGTGGCCTTGACCACACGCACGGGCGCCGGCTTGGCGGCCTCGGCCGCAGGCGCGGGCGGCGGCGGTGCCACGACGGACTTGGCACCGGCAGCGATCTCTTCGGCGGCCTTGTCGGCGGCGGCCTGCGCGCGCGCCTCGGCGGCCTCGCGCTCGCGCTGCTCCTGCTCTTCGCGCACGCGGCGTTTCTCGGCAATCTCTTCTTCCTGGCGGCGCAGCAGCTCGGCCTGGCCACGCGCTTCGTCGGCGCGGCGCTCGAGTTCGGTGTCGTCGATCACCGGCGCGGCCGGCGGCGGCGCCTCGCCGCTGCCCGCGGGCGGGTCGTCGCGCTTGACGAAAGTGCGCTTCTTGACCACCTGAACCTGGATCGTGCGCGCCTTGCCGGTGGCGTCTGCCTGCTTGATCTCGGTGTTGCTCTTGCGCGTGATGCTGATCTTCTTGCGCTCGGCCGGCGCAGCGCTGCCGTGCGCGCTGCGCAGGTGGTCGAGCAAGCGGGCCTTGTCGGCTTCGGTCACGCCGTCGTCGACCGAACCTTTGGCCACGCCGGCAGCACCGAGCTGTTCGAGCAGCGAGGCAGCCGGGCGGTTCAGCTCGGCGGCAAGTTGGGCGACGGTGGTCACTGCCATAGGGATCGTTCCTGGGGTTTTCGGTGTTCTGTGCAGCTGTGGGTCAAGTGGTGAACCAATGTTCGCGGGCTTTCATGATGAGCGCCTTGGCGTCCTCTTCGTCCATCGCGGTCATCTCGGTCAACTCATCGACGGCGAGATCGGCGAGGTCGTCGCGCTTGTGCACGCCGCCTTCGGCCAGCTTGCCGATCAACTCGGCCGAGAGGCCGCGGCCATGGAAATCGAGGTCGCGCAAATCTTGCGAGACTTCCTCGACCGCCTCTTCGTTCGCGATTTCCATCGTCAGCAGCGCGTCCTTGGCGCGGGTGCGCAGCTCATTGACGGTGCCTTCGTCGAAGCCTTCGATCTCGAGCATCTCCTGCATCGGCACATAGGCCACTTCTTCGAGGCTGTTGAAGCCCTCGGCGATCAGCAGGTCAGCGACTTCGACGTCGACGTCGAGCTTGTCGACGAACAGCTTGCGCACCGACTCGCTTTCCTTGGCCTGCTTGGCCTGCGACTCTTCGGCCGTCATGATGTTGATGCGCCAGCCGGTCAGCTCCGAGGCCAGGCGCACGTTCTGGCCGCCGCGACCGATAGCGATGGCGAGGTTCTCTTCATCGACGACCACGTCCATCGCGTGGCGCTCTTCGTCGACGACGATCGACACAACGTTGGCCGGCGCCAGCGCGCCGATCACAAACTGCGCCGGGTCTTCGCTCCACAGCACGATGTCGACGCGCTCACCCGCCAACTCGTTGGTCACAGCGGTCACACGCGAACCGCGCACGCCGACGCAAGTGCCGATCGGATCGACGCGCTTGTCATGCGAAACGACGGCGATCTTGGCGCGTGAACCGGGATCGCGCGCGCAACTCTTGATCTCCAAGAGGCCCTGCTCCATCTCCGGCACTTCCTGCGCGAACAGCTCCTTCATGAACTCCGGCGAGCTGCGCGACAGCATGATCTGCGGCCCGCGGATCGTGTCGTCCACGCCGAGAATGAAAGCGCGCACACGGTCGCCCGAGCGCAGGTTTTCTTTCGGGATCAGCTCGGTGCGCTTCAAGCGGCCTTCGACCCGCCCCGACTCGACGATCAGGTCGCCCTTGTCGAGGCGCTTGATGCTGCCGACCATGACTTTGTCGCCGCGCGACAAAAAGTCATTGAGCAGCTGCTCGCGCTCGGCATCGCGGATCTTCTGCAGGATGACCTGCTTGGCCGCCATCGCGCCGATGCGGCCGATGGTCAGCGACTCGATCGGCTCTTCGATGTGGTCATCGACCTCGATGTCGGCGATCTGCTCCTGCGCTTCGAAGAGCAGGATCTCAGCGTCGGGGATCTGCAGGCCAGCCTCGTTGGCGACGACGTGCCAGCGGCGGAAGGTGTCGTAGTTGCCGGTCTCGCGGTCGATCGACACGCGGATGTCAACTTCGCCGCCCTGCAGCTTTTTCGTCGCCTGCGCGAGCGCGGCCTCGACGGCTCCAAACACGGTTTCACGCGGCACGCTCTTCTCGCGCGAGATCGCGTCCACCAGCATCAGCATTTCGCGGTTCATCTTGTTCTCACTCTCCGCTCGCGGTGGTGGTTTGCACCTGCCGAGCCTTACGACCTTTGAAATCAATCACCGGCACGAGGCGCGCCTCGCGCACCTCGTCGAAAACGAAATCGAGCACCTGTTCGGCTTCACCCTTGGCAGCAGGCTCGATTACCAGGCGCCAACCGCCATCGCGCACGCCGAGCACGCCTTTGAATTTCTTGCGGCCAGCAAACGGCAGCTTCAATGTCAAGTCGATCGCCATGCCCGCAAAGCGCGTGTAGTCGGCCTCACGCTTGAGCGGACGATCCAACCCAGGCGACGAGACTTCGAGCCGCGTGTAATTGCAGTTCTCGACTTCGAGCACGTAATGCAATTGCCGCGTCACCGCTTCGCAATCCTCGACCAGCACGAACTCCGACTCGCCGGTCGGGTACGCTTTGCCGGGTACACGGTCGATCGTCACGCGCAGCAGCCCGCCTCCCGTGCGTTCGAGATCGACCAACTCGTAGCCGAGTCCGGTGACGGTTTTTTCAGTGGCTTGCTGCCAGCTCATGCGTGCGGGTCAGGTGCAAAAAGCGATCGACCATAAAAAATGGGCGGGATTGTTGAAATCCGCCCACTGTTCGTACTGGGGTTTTCAGCGAAGGCAGGATTGTACTCTGCAAGAAGCGGGCCCTCAATATCCCGCAACACCCATGACAGAATGAAGTCGTTGACTTCTCTGCACGGAGCTTTCCATGGGATTCCTGGCCGGCAAACGCCTGCTGATTACCGGCGTCCTGAACAACCGCTCGTTGGCTTACGGCATCGCCCGCGCCTGCCACCGCGAGGGGGCTGAACTGGCCTTCAGCTACCAGGGCGAGCGCTTCAAGGAGCGCATCGCCGAGTCGGCCGCCGAATTCGGCTCGACGCTGACATTCGACTGCGACGTCTCCGAAGACGCCCAGATCGAGCGCTTGTTTGCCCAGCTCGGCGAGCATTGGGATCAGTTCGATGGTTTCGTCCACGCCATCGCCTTCGCGCCGCGCGAGGCCATTGCCGGTGACTTTCTCGACGGCCTGACGCGCGAAGGTTTTCGCACCGCGCACGAGATTTCGGCGTACAGCTTCCCGGCCATGGCCAAGGCCGCCTTGCCACGCCTGCGCCCCGGCGCCGCGCTGCTGACGCTGTCTTACCTCGGCGCCGTGCGCTACGTACCGAACTACAACACGATGGGCCTGGCCAAGGCCTCGCTCGAGGCCAGCGTGCGCTTCCTCGCGCAAAGCGTCGGCGCCAAGGGCGTGCGCGTCAACGCCATTTCGGCCGGGCCGATCAAGACGCTGGCGTCGTCGGGCATCAAAGACCTGGGCAAGCTGCTTGCCGAATTCGCCTCGGTGGCGCCGATCCGGCGCAACGTGACGATCGACGATGTGGGTAACGCCGCGGCGTTTCTGCTGTCCGACCTGGCTGCGGGTGTCAGCGCCGAAGTCATGTATGTCGACGGCGGCTTCAGCCAGGTGGCGGGCAGCGCGGCGTCATAGGGTTCGGGCTGCCAGCAGGCTCTTGGCCAGCGCCTCGGCCACTTCGATGCCATCGACCGCGGCCGACATGATGCCGCCGGCATAGCCCGCGCCCTCGCCTGCCGGGTACAGGCCTTTCACATTGACGCTCTGAAGGTCCTTGCCGCGCGTGATGCGCAGAGGTGACGAGGTGCGGGTCTCGACGCCGGTGAGCACCGCGTCGGCCATCGCAAAACCTTTGATCTGGCGCTCGAACGCCGGCAGCGCTTCGCGGATCGCACTGATCGCGTAGTCGGGCAGGCTGAAGTGGCCAGGCTCGGCCAGGTCGGTCATCAGCACCCCTGGCTTGTACGACGGCAGCACGCTGCCCAAGGCCGTGCTGCGCTGGCCCTTGATGAAGTCGCCGACCAGCTGACCCGGCGCGACATAGCCGCCACCGCCGAGAGCGTAGGCGCGTGACTCCCACTGCCGCTGAAACGCCATGCCGTCGAGCGGGCTCACCGGGCCGTCATGCAGGCCGTCCTGCCGGTAGTCCTGCGGCGCGATGCCGACGACGATGCCGGCATTGGCATTGCGCTCGTTGCGCGAGTACTGGCTCATGCCGTTGGTGACGACACGCTCGACCTCCGACGTGGCTGCGACCACCGTGCCGCCGGGGCA
>JANMHY010000699.1:0-2584 GCA_031375525.1 Burkholderiales bacterium | reverse complement strand
GCTTCGATGACGCGCGTCGGCTCGCTCGATTCGTCGGCCAGGTAGGCGATCGGCGCAAAGGTTTCTTCGCCGTCGTCGTCGTTCTGCGGCTCCAGCGCCACGTCGCCGCCGGCCATGCGCGTTTCCATCTCGCGCACCTCTTCCGGTTTGACGTTCAACTCTCGCGCCATGCGCTCGGCTTCGGCCGGCGTCAACGTGTTGCGGTGGGTATCGGATTCAGCAGCGTCGGCCTTCATGGCCGCTTTTTTAGAGCGCAGATTGAAGAACAGCATGCGCTGCGCCTTGGTCGTCGCCAGGCGCACGATGCGCCAGTTCTTCAGGATGTACTCGTGGATCTCGGCCTTGATCCAGTGCAGCGCGTAGCTGACCAGGCGCACGCCCTGCTCGGGGTCGAAGCGCTTGACGGCTTTCATCAGGCCGACATTGCCTTCCTGAATCAAATCGCCCTGCGGCAGGCCGTAGCCGAGGTACTGGCGCGACACGGAAACCACCAGGCGCAGGTGCGACAACACCAAGCGGCCGGCGCCTTCGAGGTCACCGCTGTCGCGCAGCCGGCGCGCGGCCTCGCTCTCTTCTTCCTGCGTCAGCAGCGGGATGCGGTTGACGGCCGAAATGTAGGCGTCGAGGTTGCCAATCGACGGCACCATCGCCCACGGGTTGCGGACGGCCAGCGTTTGCGAGCCGGCACGGGAAGCGGAAAGGGGCAGGGCAGCAGCGGTCATAGGGTTTTGGAGCACTCCGAGGCGCTTGGGTTCCAAAATATTAGCACTCTCGCGCCGAGAGTGCTGACGGCTGTTGTATCAGGCCGCCACATCGAAGAAAACGTTAAACAACTGCCTTTTTGGAGAAAGTGTGCGCACCCACACTTTTCGCAGATCAGCCGAAATGCGTATCCAGTTGGTCCAGCACGCTGTCCACCGCGGCCAGGAAGGTCGGCACATTCACCGGTTTGGTCAGGTAATGCGTGGCGCCCGCGGCGATGGCTTGCGAGATGCGGGCTTCGGTGGCGTCGGCCGAGACCACGATCACCGGGATGTCCGAAGTGTCGGCGCCGGCCTGAAGATGGCGCAGCAGCTCCAAGCCGTCGATGTCGGGCAGTTGCATGTCGAGCAGCACCAGGCTCGGCCGGCGGCGCTTGATCGCCGCCAGGCCGTCGAGGCCGAGCGTCGAGACCTCCAGTTCGACCTGCGGCCGCAGCGCCAGGATGCCGCGCATGACCTCGGCATTGGTCTCGTTGTCTTCGACGTAGTGGATGACGCGGCGCCGGTAGGCCGCGGGCTCGACCAGGCCGTCGTCGTCGGCCGGATGCGGCGCCGGCGCCACCGCGGCGCGCGGCAGTTCGAGCGTGAACGTCGAGCCCATGCCGACCGAGGAGCGCGCATGCAACGTGCCGCCCATCAGCTCGGCCAGGCGCAAGCTGATCACGAGGCCGATGCCGGTGCCTTCGACCGGTCCGCTTTCCTGGCCCAGGCGGTTGAACGGCTGGAACAGTTGCGCCAGTTGCTGCGCGTTCATGCCGGCGCCGGTGTCGATGATGTCGAGCGCGACGCGGCCCTCGTCGGCCATGCGGCTGGCGATGATGACGTTGCCGCCTTCGAGGTTGTACTTGACGGCGTTGGACAGCAGGTTGGTCAGGATCTGCTTGACCCGCGTCGCGTCGCCGATCACCGCCTGCGCGCCCAGGCCCAGGTGCACTTCGACGCGGATGCGTCGCTTCTCGGCGGCTTGCGCCACCAGCGCCTGCGCGGCGGTGACGAGCTCGGTCAGGTCGAGCGTGCGCGGTTCCAGATCGACATGGCCCGACTCGATGCGTGCCAGGTCCAGCGTGTCGTTGATCATGTGCAGCAAGTGCCAGCCGGCCTGGCGCATCTGCGCCGTCCAGTCGAGCTGGTGCGGCGCCAGCGCCTGCTTGCGGTCGAGCTCGAGCAGTTGCGTGAAGCCGAGCAGCGCATTGAGCGGTGTGCGCAGTTCGTGGCTCATGCGCGACAGGAACTCGCTCTTGGCGCGATTGGCCGCCTCCGCGCCCTCGCGCGCGCGCTGCGCTTCTTCGAGCGCCAGGTGTTCGGTGATGTCCTCGATCACCCAGACCATGCGCCGCGCCTCGTTGTCCTTGCCGCTGCGCAGCACGCTGACGCTGGCGCGCGTGGCGATGAGCCGGCCGTCCGACGCCTTGCAGCGCAGGTTGGCTCGTGCCATCGGCACCTCGCCTCCCAGCAGGCGCTCGCGGGCCTGCGACTCGGCCTCGCGGTCGTCGGCATGCAGCAGGCGCGACATCGGCATGCCGGCCAGGCGCTCGCTGGTCGTGCCGAGCAACTCGCGCAGGTAGGGGTTGGCCTCGCGGATGCGGCCTTCGGTGTCGGTGTAGGCCACACCGATCGGCGCATGGTCGAGGATGTTGCGCAGCCGCTGCTGGCCCTACGCACCGCCGAGCTGCAGCAGCGCAGCACCGAGCTGCAAGCCGAAGCCACGCACCGCCAGCGCACCGCGATCGCCTTGCGCGAGAGCCAGCAGCGGCTGCGCAACATCCTCGACCACGCGCCGATCGGCGTGGCCTACACCAACACCGAAGGCCGCATCCGCGAGG
>JANMHY010000870.1:0-5839 GCA_031375525.1 Burkholderiales bacterium | reverse complement strand
GCACCAACATCAACGATGGCTTCGGCGCTACCGCACCGACGGCCTTGGTGGCTGCGGTGGCCGAGCACCAGGCCGACTACGGCATCGCGCTCGACGGCGACGCCGACCGCTTGCAGATGGTCGATGCCGCGGGCCGCCTGTTCAACGGCGACGAGCTGCTCTACCTGATGGTGGCCGATCGCCTGGGCCGCGGCGAGAAGGTTGCCGGCGCCGTCGGCACGCTGATGACCAACATGTCGGTCGAAGTGGCGTTCAAGGCGATGGGCGTGCCCTTCGTGCGCGCCAAGGTCGGCGACCGCTACGTGCTCGAAGAACTGGGCGCGCGGCGCTGGCAACTCGGCGGCGAGGGCTCGGGTCATTTGCTGGCGCTCGACAAGCACACCACCGGCGACGGCATCGTCAGCGCGTTGCTGGTGCTGGAAGCGGTCAGGCGCGGTGACAAGCCGCTGGCCGCATTGCTAGAAGGCGTGTCGCTGTTTCCGCAGACGCTGATCAATGTGCGCATCGCGGCGGGCAGCGACTGGCAGGCCAACCCGCGCCTCAAGGATGCGCAGGCCGCGGTCGAGCGCGAGCTCGGCGACAGCGGCCGGGTGCTGATCCGCGCCTCGGGCACCGAGCCGGTGTTGCGCGTGATGGTAGAAGCGCGCGACGCGGCGCAGGCCAAGCGCGCGGCGGAACGCATCGCCGCAGCCTGCTCTTAGCGGATCAGCGTTCGGCGAGAAAGTGCCGCCGGTAGCGTGCGGGCAGTTCGGCGAGGCAGACCATCATCGGCAGGTCCGCCGTCTGAAAGTCCGGGTCCCACGACGGCGGGCCGAGCAGCTTGGCGCCCAGGCGCAGGTAGCCCTTGATCAGCGGCGGCGGCGGCATGTCGAGCGTGCGGTCGAGATGCTCGATCGGCAGCGGCAACCGCGGGCACACCTGCAGTTCGGGCGCCGCCAGGTGCGTTGCGCTCAAGCGCCGCCAGAGGCTGGCCGCAGCATGCCCGCCGTCGCGCATCGGCACGCTGGCGCAGCCGATCATCGTCTCCAGGCCGCGCTGCTGCATCAATTGGGCCAGCGCTCGCCACAACGCCAGGATGACGCCGCCGGTGCGGTGCGCGGGGTGCACGCAGGCCCGGCCTAGCTCCATCAGGCGCGGGCGCAGCGCCCACAGCGGCGCCAGGTCGAATGCGGCGTCGGCATAGAGGCCGCCGTTCAACTGCGCCTTCTGCGGTGTCAGCACACGGTAGGTGCCGACCACTTCACCATCGGCCTGACGCCGCACCAGCAGGTGCTCGCACCACGGATCGAACGCGTCGAGTTCGTGGTGCAGCACCGTGCTGGCGAGTTGCGCGCCGCCTTCTTCGACGAAGACGCGGTAGCGCAGGCGCTGGGCGGCGCGCACGTCGGCCAGTGATTGCGCCCACTCGACGCGAAGTCCGGCATGCGTGTCCTTGGTCTGCGGCGCAAGCCAGCGCGGGGCGGCGGTTGACGACAGAAGGTGTTGCATCGCTGAGCATCCGGTGATGTACGGTGCAGGCACTGTGACGCTCGGACATGACGTTGCGATGAAATTCGCGTTACCGGGGCGCGTCGCGGGTATTCAATTGCGTTCGACTGCAACGTCCACAGCAGCGTCTGCGGCAGGTCCGACGCGGTGCTTGTCGATGCCATGGCGGCGCATCTTCTCCCACAGGGTCTTGCGGCTGATGCCGAGATGCGTCGCAGCCTCGGTGACCACACCCTGATGCGCTTGCAGCGCGGTGACGATGAAGGTTCGCTCGGCAGCTTCGAGGTGTTGGTTCAGCGAGCGCCCTTCCTGCTCGGTTGATGTACTCGGGGGCACATCGCGCTCACCGTCGAACAGGTCTGCGGCATCGATCACCGGTCCCGCGCCCAACGCCAGCGCACGGCGCAACACGTGGTTGAGCTGCCGCGCGTTGCCCGGCCACGCGTGAGCGAACAAGGCCTGCTGCGCGCCCAGCGAGAGCATCGGCGCGCGCTCGCGGCCGCCGGGCCGCAGCTCCTGCAGCATGCGGTCTGCCAGCCAGAGGATGTCTTCTCGCCGGTCGCGCAGCGGCGGTATCGGCAGCGTGATGACGTTGATGCGGTAGTACAGGTCTTCGCGGAACTGCCCTGCACGCACCATCGCCGGCAGATCGCGGTGGGTTGCGCAGACCAGGCGAAAGTCCACCGGCGTGCTCGACTCGGCGCCGATGCGCGTCACGCGGCGCTCCTGCAACGCGCGCAGCAGCCGCGTCTGCATCTGCAGCGGCATGTCGCCGATCTCGTCGAGAAACAGCGTGCCGCCGTTGGCCTGCTCGACGAAGCCGCGGTGTGCGCGTGCGGCGCCGGTGAACGCACCGCGCACGTAGCCGAAGAGTTCGGCCTCGATCAGTGGCTCAGGGATCGCACCGCAGTTGACGGCCACCCAGTCGCCACTGCGCTGGCTCGCGCTGGCATCGTGCAGCCGGCGCGCGACGACCTCTTTGCCGACACCGGACTCGCCGCAGATCAGCACCGGCTCGATGCTTTGCGCCAGGCGCTCCAACAGCGCTTCGATCTTGCGCATCTGCGGCGACAGGCCGAACGCCGGCTGCTGGCCGGCCACTGGGGCATCGGCGCAGAACGCATGCACGCGCGCCATCAACTGGTCGAGGTCGAACGGCTTGGTGATGAAGTCGGCCGCGCCAGCCTTCAGCAAGCCCACGGCTTCGTCGATGCTGCCGAAGCCGGTCATGAAAATGAACGGCGGTCGGGTCTTGGCTTCGAGTGCCGCGAACAGCTCGGCACCCGACATGTCGGGCAGCCGCAGGTCACAGAGCACGACGCCGAAGCGGCGGCGTTCGAGGGCGAGCTGCGCCGCGCCGGCGTCGCGGAACCACTCGAACGGCAGACCTTCGATGCGGCAGCGCTCGGCGAGCGACTCGCCGAGCAGCGCGTCGTCTTCGACCAGGCAGACTTTCATTCGAGAGTTCATGCGTGCAGTTCCTGGGGTGCGCCAGCGCTGCGGGCCGGCAGCGGATGCAGCGGAAGGCTGACCTCGAAGCGGGTCTGTCCGTCTTCGACCGACAAGGCAATGCGCCCCCCCAGCGACGTCACGAGCTGGTGGCTGGCCCACAGCCCCAAGCCGTTGCCTTCGCCGCCGACCACCGGCTCGAAGGGGCTGACTTGCCGATCCGCGGGAAACGACAGTCCGTCATTGACGATGGCCAACGTCAACGCGTCCTTCTCGACATGCGCACGGAACTGCACGCGCGTCGTTGCGGCCTGCACCGCATTCAGCAGCAGATTCAATACCACCTGCCGAACCGGCGCTGCGGGCAGCGGCAACTCGTCGTCGATCGGGTAGTGCCAGTCAAGAGATAAGCGCTTGTGCTCGGCCTGCGGCAGCACGAGCACGTGCAGGTCATCGATGTCCGACGGTGTCAGCGGCCGATGGGTGTTGCGCGTCTCGATCAGCAGCGCCGACAGCGTCTGCCGG
Organism: Burkholderiales bacterium; assembly: GCA_031375525.1. Taxonomy (GTDB): domain Bacteria; phylum Pseudomonadota; class Gammaproteobacteria; order Burkholderiales; family Burkholderiaceae_C; genus CADEEN01. The sequence goes on along the minus strand of JANMHY010000870.1, from coordinate 2,377 downwards.
ATTTGCTCCAGGCCGCGTTCGAGCATGGCCAAGGTCTTTGCCGACAGCGACGGGTCTTTGCGCAGGTTGCTCAGCGCGTTGAGCATGCCGGCCAGCGGGTTGTTGATCTCGTGCGCAACGCCGGCGGTCATGCGGCCGATGGCGGCCAGACGATCGGCCGCGATGAATTGCTGCTGTAGCTTGTCCTTCTCGTCGAGCTGGCGTTGCAGCTGTGCCAGCGAATGTTCGAGCTGGTCGAGCTCGCTCGCCGGCGCTGCGTGAGCGGGCTGCGTTGGCGCGGCGGCTGCATAAGCCGATGACTTGGCCGCTGCATCTTCGCCGAGCCGGTACAGCGCCTCGGTCACACGCGCCACCGGCCGCGCGACGCGATGGCCCAACCACCAGCCGAACGGAATCAGCACCAGCACGAGGCCGACGGCGATGGCGGCGAGCGTGGCGATGGTGTCGCGGTAGCGCTGCGCGAACATGGCGTGCGACCAGCTCATCAGCAGCGTGCCGACCAACTCCTTGTCGGCCGACAACAGCGGCAGACTGACGACGGCATAGTCCTCACCTTGTGAGTGCGCCTCGCCGAGCGCCACGCCGCCCGGTCGCGCGTTCATTCGCGCAGCCTGCTGCAAAGGCGCGTCGAGCGCTGTCGTCGGCGCGCGGATGCCGAAGCGCGCCGGATCGGACGAGACGAACACGAGCTGATGCCGATCGAGCACCACCACCTCGCAGCGCGGATTGCCGCCGTCTCCCGATGTGACGGCCCGCACGGCCTCGAAAGCCTCCCAGACATCGTCGCGCGCGATGTGCACGACCAAGCCGCGGGCCAGCGATTGCGCGACCGCAGCGGCATGTTGATGCAGGTCTTCGCGCAGCCAGTGCCGCGCCGAGACCGCAATCGCCGCCGAGATGGCAAGTGCGCTGACCACCGAAATCAGCGCCATCAGCAGCGGCACCTTGACGCGGTAGCTCCACGCGCTCGGTCGCAAGGCCTTGGCAACTCTCATCGCTCGGCTCAGGTGACACGCGCGCCCGACAGCGCGGCCAGCTTGGCGATGCTGTCGAACGCACGCGCATCGAAGGCGCCGAAGCCGCTCAAGTTGAGTTCGCCGAGCAGGCGCTGACCCTCCCTGTCTTGGGCCATGCCGAGCAGCGCGCGGTGCAGCCGTTGCTCCGTCGAGCCGTCGAGCGTGGCGCGCACGGCCAGTGGCGGAAAGCCGTAGCGCTCGCTGCGCCAGGCCACGCGCGTCTTGGCCACCAGCGCTGGCGCCACGCGTTGCAGCGTGTCCCACACGTAGCCGTCGACCGCGCCGCCCTGCGCGAGACCCGCGGCCACGGCGTTGACCACGTTGCGATGGCCCCAGGTGAAAAAGCTGCGCGCGAAGTGGCGTTCGGCATCAATGCCGGCTTTCATCAGCGTCGTGCGCGGCACCAGCCAGCCAGAATTCGAGTCGGGATCGGAGTAGGCGAAGACCTTGCCGCGTAGATCGACCAGAGTCTCGGTGGCCTTGTCAGATGCGGAGACGATCAAGTACGACTGATAAACCGGTTGACCTTGGTAGTGCGGGATCGACAGGCCGCGCAGTTCATTGCGGTTCATCACCCACGGGAAGCCGCAGATCCACGCCGCTTCCAACTCCTGGCTGCGCAGCAGACCCATGATGTCGCGGTAGCTGCGACGCGAAACGAACTCGACTGGTATGCCGACGGCCGCTGACAGGTAGGCAGCCCACCGCGCGAGGAAGCCGACCTGATCATCGAGGAACACAGGCGTCGTGCCGAAGCGCAGCGCCGCACGCGGCGCTGCTGGGCTCTGCGCCATCGCGAGTGTCGGCATGGCCAGCAGGCTGGTCTGCACGAGCCGTCGGCGGTTCATCTGTCTCCTTGCTCTCGGGCGCAGTGATGTTACGGCTGCGTAACCCCAAGACGACAGAGCGGGCTAACCCGCGTTTCGATAACGTAACGCGTTGCGGCGGCTGCCAACGACCGCTCTCATGAAATCAAGCACTTGGCGTCGGGCAGTGGTTTGGCATGACCCTCGCATGAATCTCCGTCGATCACGGCGACCACCAAGAAAGAGGAAGACCATGGATTCGAGCGTTTCACGTCGGATGTTTTTCAAGACCTCCAGCGCCGCGGCGGCTGGCGTTGCGGTGGCAGTGCCCGCCACCGCCCAGGCGGCGACCGTCGATGTCGGCCGCACCACCTTGCCCTATCCGCGCAAGCGCGTGGGCACGGCGTCGGCGATGAAAGTCAACGAGGTGGTCAGCTTCACCTACCCCGACAACGCATCACCTTGCGCACTGATCAAGATGGGCCGCCGCGTGCCCGGCGGTGTGGGCCCGGAGGGCGACATCGTTGCCTACAGCACGCTGTGCACGCACATGGG
>JANMHY010000847.1:0-4131 GCA_031375525.1 Burkholderiales bacterium | reverse complement strand
CCGAGCCCTTGAGCAGCACCGTGCAATCGAAGCGCTGCGCCAGCGACTGCGCAGCGGCCAGGCGGTTGGCCTGAACGCGCTCCGCGCCCGGCAGCGCCAGCAGGCGCGCCGCTTCGAGCGGATGCGGCGTCAGCACCGTGGCCAGGCCACGCGAGGCGCGCGCAGCGAGCTGCGATTGCAGCGCCGTGTCGCCAGCGATGGCGTTGAGCGCATCGGCGTCGAGCACGAGCCGCGCGCTGCGCGACAGCAGCACCGGCAGCGGCTCGCGCACCGCGTTGCCGCCGCCGCAGCCGCAGACGACGGTGGCGTCGCGCCACGCGGTGGGATCGTCGTGCCACAGACCGGGCCGCCACATCAGCTCGGGCGCGAGCACGTCATGCGTTGGCGCGCTGGAGTCGAGCGCGCACGCGAAGACGCGCCCCGCGCCGGCAGCCAGCGCAGCGCGCGCGGCCAGCGTCAGCGCGCCGCTCATGCCGGGCGCACCGCCGACGGCGATCACGTCGCCATAGCCGCCCTTGTGGCCAGCGTGGCCGCGGGCCGGGCGCAGGTGGCGCGCGCTGTCGGCGTCGCCGAGCTGCGCGCGTGGCGGCACGGCGGCGGCTTGACTGCCGCAGCCGAGGTCGTCGAACCACAAGGCGCCGCACTGCTCGCGGCCGATCGCGGTGAACAGGCCGGGCTTCAAGGTCAGCAGGCCCAGCGTGTGCGTGGCGCGCACGACGAGCGTGCCGAATGCTGCGCCGGTATCGGCCGAGAGGCCACTCGGCAGATCGGCGGCCAGCCGTGGACCGGCCGTGGCGTTGAGCGCGCGCAGCAGCGTGGCGACGGCGCCTTCGGGCTCGCGCGTGGCGCCCAGGCCGAGCAGGGCGTCGATCGCCAGATCGACCCGGTCCGGCGGCGCGCTGGCCTCGCCGATCGCCACGCCGGCATCGACGGCGCGACGCAGCGACGCGGCGGCATCGACGGGCAAGGCAGAAGCCTCGCCGGCCAGGCTGAGTTGCACCGCCTTGCCGGCGCGGCGCAAGTGCACCGCTGCTTCGAGACCGTCGCCGCCGTTGTTGCCCGGGCCGGCAGCGATCCAGATGCGCTGCGCATGCGGCGCGATCGCCAGCGCCAGCCGCGCCACCGCGAGGCCGGCGCGCTGCATCAGCGTGTGCGGCGGCAGTGCGGCAGCGGCAGCGGTTTCGATGCGGCGCGATTGCGCGGCGTCGTGCAGCGGCCAGGGCTGGTCGAAGGCATCGAGTGGCAACAGCGGCATGGCGCGAGCGTAACGCTCACCAGCGCCGCGGTGAAAACGCCGCCGGGTCGATCGCCGGCGCGCGGCCGGCGATCAGATCGGCCGTCAATCGTGCGCTGCCGCAGGCCAGCGCCCAGCCGGAGGAGCCGTGACCGGTGTTGATCCACAGGTGCGGCACGCCGCAAGCGCCGATGGCCGGCGGGCCGTCGGGCAACATCGGCCGCGCGCCTTTCCACGTTTGCGCGTGTGCTTGCCGCGCTGCCGCCGGGAACCAGTCTTGCAGCACGCGGTAGAGCGTGGCGATCGGCGCCTCGCGCATCTCGTCGGGCTTGCCGCCGATCTCGGCGCTGCCGGCGATGCGCACGCGCTCGCCCAGGCGCGTGATCGCCACCTTGAAGCGCTCGTCCATCAGCGCCGCGCGCGGGCCCATATCGGGGTAGGCCTCGAAGTGGCGCACCGGCAGCGTGATCGAGTAGCCGTACACCGGTTGGATCGGCAGGCGAATGCGCAATGCGGCCAGCAGCGCCGGCGCGCCGAGGGCCGCGCAGACGACGGCGGCGTCGAAGGCATCGATTCGCGGCGGCTCGACGAACGAGCGCGGCCCGCGTTCGAGCGCCGAATCAGCATGCACGTCGCTGGGCGCGCTGTGAACGGCGATGCCGGCGGCTGTGGGCTCGAGCCGCGAGACTTCGCGTTGCAGGTGGAAGTCGACGCCGTCGGCCTGCAGCACCGCCTTCAACTGCAGCGCGAACTGCCGGCAGTTGCCGATGCCGGCTTGCGGGTGATGCACGCCCGCCTTGAGCTGCGTGGCCTGTTCGAGCGCGGGCTCGATGCGGCGGCAGGCCTCGGCATCGACGAGATGAAAGTCCAGGCCGGTTTCTGCAAGCAGCTTCAGGCCGGCGCGTACCTGCGCGATCTCGTCCCTGTCGCGCAGCAGCACCAGCGCGCCTTGGCCTTGTTCGTATTCGAGGCTGTGCTGGCGGGCGAGGGAAAGCGTGCGCGCCAAGCTGTCTTGCGCCAGGCGCAGCATCGCGTCGCGGTTCCTCGCGTAGCGTTTGGGCTCGCAGGCGCGCTTCCACTGCCGCAGCCACGACAGCAGCGCCGGGCCGGGCACGCCGGCCAGACGCACCGCCGCATCGCGTGCGAAGAGTTGCGACATCACCTTGCGCGGCATGTCGGGTGAGGCCCAGGGCGTGACGTAGCCCGGCGCGAGAAAGCCGGCGTTGGCAAAGCTCGATTCGGTGGCAACGCTGCCGCGGCGCTCGAACACCGTGACCGCGTGGCCGTCTTCGCGCAGCGCCTGCGCGGTGGTCACGCCGACGATGCCGGCGCCGATGACGGCGACCCTCATTGCCGGCTGTCGGCCAGCGCGGCTTCAACCGCCAGCGACACGCTGAGCACGCGGTCGTCGGCCATCGCTGTGCTCCACACCATCAGGCCGACCGGCCAGTCGCCATGGCGATGGCAAGGCAGCGAGAGTGCACAGCCGTCGAGAAGATTGATCAACGACGGGTTGCGCAGCAGCAGCGCGTTGGCGGCGAAGAAGGCATCGTCGCTGTCGATCAGCGGCTGCGTGCGCGGGGCGACGATCGGCACGGTCGGCGAGAGCAGGGCGTCGAAGCCTTGCAGCGCGGCTTCCATGCGCGCGATCCACGTCTGGCGTTCGGCGAGCAGCTCGGTGTAGTCGCTGATCGCCTCGCCGCGGCGGATGCGCAGCGCCACGCGCGGGTCATATTGCGCCTGGCGCGTTTGCAGCGCGTTGCGGTGCCAGGCCCAGCTTTCAGCCGCCGGGATGCCGCCGCCGCGTTGCAGGTGCGCGGCTTCGGTCAACAGCGGCACGTCGATCCATGTGATGCTGGCGCCGGCATTGCGCAACGTGTCGATCGCGCGCTCGAAGGCAGAGGCGACGGCGGGCTCCAGCGCATCGAGCATGATCGTTCGCGGCAGCGCGAGTCGCCACTGGGCGAGCGGCTTGTCGATACGCATGACGCGACGCGATGCCAGGATTTCATGCAGCAGCACCGCGTCGCGTACCGACAGCGTGATCGCACAGGCGGTGTCGAGCGTGCCGGACAGCGGGATGCAGCCTTCTGTGGGCGTCAGGCGCTGCGTGTTCTTGAAACCCACCAGCCCTTGCAGCGCGGCCGGGATGCGGATCGAGCCGCCGGTGTCGGAACCGAGCGCCGCCCAGGCCGCGCCGGTGGCCACGCTGACGGCGCCGCCCGACGTCGATCCCCCGGGGATGCGCGGCTGCGCATCGAGCGCCGCCGTGGCCGGGTTGGCGGGCGTGCCGTGGTGCGGGTTGATGCCGACGCCCGAGAACGCAAACTCGGTGAGGTTGGTATGGCCGACGGGGATGCCGCCGGCAGCACGCAGGCGAGCCACGGCGGGTGCGTCGGCCGTTGCCGCCGGCGCGTCGTGACGCGAAGCGGAGGCGGCCGTCGTTGGCCAGCCTTTGACGTCGTAGAGGTCCTTGATCGAGATCGCCAGCCCCGCCAACGCAAGCGGCCGAGGCTCTCGGTCCAGCCGGTCGGCGGCGCGGCGCGCCTCGTCGTCGAAGCGGCGTACGAAGCTATGCGGCGTTGCCGCTGCGATGCAGGCTTCGAGCGCGGCTCTGGCCTGGGGTCTGGAGGCGGCTGCCTGGGTCAGGTCGGTCGGCATCGGTGGTGGGGGTGATACAATCGTGCGGTTTTTCCATAGCGAAAAACCAATCGCGAACCGGCCCACGAAAGGTGTCGAGCAAGTCGAGAAGACTTGATCGATTCGCGCCGGATTCTAGAACCAACCTTCGGAGTTTTTAATGCCTGTATCAATGCGCGAGATGCTGGAAGCCGGCGTCAATTTCGGACACCAGACGCGCTTCTGGAATCCCAAGATGGCGCCGTACATCTACGGCC
>JANMHY010000101.1:0-2232 GCA_031375525.1 Burkholderiales bacterium | reverse complement strand
TCGGGTTCACGCTCGACCGTGATGAATGCCGACGCCGGGTCGGCCGCTTCGAGCACGATGACCCCGGGCACGAGGCTGGCCAGCACCCGTGACAGGGCATCGCGAACCAGCGCGTGGTCATCGAGGATCAGAACCTTCATGACACCTCACTCGATCACCTCCGTTGCCTGCAGCAGCACCGACTGCGGAATCGTGATGCCGAGGGCCTTGGCGGTCTTGAGGTTGACGACCATCTCGAACTTCACCGGGCCCTCGACCGGAAGGTCCGCCGGTTTGGCCCCTTTGAGTATCTTGTCCACATAGACCGCTGCGTGCCGCCGCAGATCGAGCCAGTTCACGCCGTACGACAGCAGGCCGCCGGCGTCCACCCCATCTCGCCCACCGTATATCGTTGGCAGGTGATTCTCGGCCGCGAAGCTCGCAATTGCACCCGCATGCAAGTCGTTGAGCTGGTTCGGAAACACATACAGCGCATCAGGCCGAGCCTGGGTCAGCAGCGGTCGCACTTCGCTCCAGGTCGAGGTGTCGAAGACCACAGCGACCGGAACCACGCCCAACTGCGGTCCGGCAAGCTCCATCGCGCCGAACGCGGCGTCCTCGATCGGATGGTTGACCTTGATGACCGCCACGCGCGAAATCTTGGGCGCAGCTTCCTTGAGCAACTGAAGTTGCTTGACGACGAATCCTTGGCCGGGGTTGTTGGTCACGCCCGTCACGTTGGCGCCGGGATGCGACAGGCTCGCCACCAGCCCCAGCCCCACCGGATTGGCGCTTCCCGCCATGACAATGGGAATGGTCGCGGTGGCCGCCTTGGCAGCCGCCGCCGCCGGCGTGGTGATCGTGACGATCACGTCCATTTGGAGTCGAACCAGGTCCGCCGCGAGCGCGGGTAGAGCCGCCATTCGCCCGTTCGCAAATCGGGATTCGAGAACCAGGTTGCGGCCCTCGATGTAGCCCAGTTGAACCATGCGCTCTCGAAACGCCTGGACATCGGCGGCATTGCCTGATGCAGTGCCCAGAGCGAGGATGCCTACCTTGTGCGGCCGTGTCGCCGTCTGGGCATGCGAAGCACGCGGACGCGCCGTGCCCACCAAGCAAACGCCCGTGGCAAGCAGAAATGTCCTTCGCCAGGTCATTGAATCACCTCTCCGGGCAACAATGCGCGCAGCGCACCCGCTTGCCAATGTGGCACAGCATTGGTCCTCGGATCGGCTGGTTACTGACCCACGAGGCGAACGTGTTGCGGCGATCCATTGGGATCGGGATCTAGTCTACGTCGGGGCGATAGGCAAGGGGGTGAACCTTTGGAGCGCGCTGCACGACTGAGCGGCAGCAATCAAGGTGGAGCGGCCAGTCGATTGCAAGATCGCCACTGACTCCTGTGGGTCGGTTCCGGAGCGCGGTGATTCGCTGATCTTGGCCGAAAGGCGAAGCCCGTTTCGTACTTGCGCGAAGCACCGCGCCGCGCCGCGCGTGTCGCAAACATGACGCCGTCGTGATCGGCAAGTGACGTTTGCTTCATACCGTGGCTTCGCGTGCAGCTCGCCGCGACCCACCACTTCCTGCCGGAGGAAACGAATATGAAGCTCGACATCAATCGATCCCTCGCGCCGACGGCCTTGGCCGCGGCCGTGGCTCTGCTGGGCCTGTCGGCCACGGCCGACGAGGGCGCCAGCCCCAGCCAGTTGCGCCGCTTCATCGACCAGCAAGTCGGCGGCATCGACAAGCTGAAGGTGCCGGCCAACGATGCCGACCTGCCGCAGCCGCGGCGCGCCGACGGCAGCCTCGACCCGTTCTTCCAGAACACCGAGGCCAAGCGCTACCTCGGCAAGGCGCTGTTCCACGACCCGGCGCGCATGGTCAGAGTTCGCCCGCAGTTCGGTGGCGTGCTCGCCACGGCCGGAAGCGCCTCCTGCGGCACCTGTCACCTGGGTGAAGCGGCGTCGAAAGCCGGCACGCTGCTGAACTTCGCCCTCGGCGGCGAGGGGCGGCACTACACCGATGCCGATGGAAACTTCATCGCGCGGCGGCGGCCCCGCACCGATCTGCTTCCGCAGTTGCGGACCACGCCGCTGTTCCCCGGCGACGCCCTGGTCGATTCGCTGCCGACGCTGACGGACATCTGGCGCAGCGAAGGCCAAGTCATCGTCGGCACGCCGGCGCTGCAATTCAAGCTGCCGCCCGGGGGCACGCTGCTGGCCACCGGCCGCCTCGACGGCCTGGACAGCGTCG
>JANMHY010000707.1:0-3321 GCA_031375525.1 Burkholderiales bacterium | reverse complement strand
CCATCAAGTTCACGCCCGCCGGCAGCGTCACGCTGTCTGTCGCGCGCGAGGACGGCGACAGGCTGTGCTTTGCCGTTGCCGACACCGGCATCGGCATCGCGCCCTCCAAGCTGGAGACGATCTTCGAGCCGTTCACGCAGGCCGACGGCAGCGTCACGCGCGCCTTCGGCGGCACCGGCCTGGGCCTGTCGTTCACGCGCAGCCTGGTCGAGCGGATGAACGGCAGCATCGCCGTCACCAGCACACCGGGCAGCGGCACGACGTTCTGGTTGCGGCTGCCGATGCCGGCGGCGGAGTTGCCGGATCTGCCGGCCGCACCGGCCGCCGCGAGCGTGTCCGAGCGCCCCGCCGGCGCGCCGCTGGCCGTGCTGCTGGCCGAAGACAACGAGGTCAACGTCTATCTGGTCGAGTCGATGCTCGCCGGCGCCGGCTGCAAGATCGACGTCGCGCCCAACGGCCAGAGCGCCGTCGATCATTGGCGGCGCACGCACTACGACGTGATCTTCATGGACGTGCAGATGCCCGGCATGGACGGCCACGCCGCCACGCGCGCCATCCGCCAGCTCGAAACCCAGATGGGCCGGCCGCGCGTGCCGATCTATGCCTTGTCCGCGCACGCGTTTGCCAGCGACGCGCAGGCCAGCCTGGCGGCAGGCTGCGACGCGCATCTTGCCAAGCCGGTGTCCAAGGCCACGCTGCTGACCGCGCTGGCGACGCTGCGGCCGTCGGCGATGAGCGCGGCGCTGCACAAGCTGCAGCCACGGCCGGCGCCGAGCGCCAGGGCACTCGACCGCGCGACGGCGCTGGCACGCATGGACGGCGACCACGCCATGTACGAGCGCGTGCTGCAACATGCCAGCGTCTTCATCACCGACTGGCCCAACAGCCAGGACCGCGCGCTGGCCACCGGCGATGCCGAGCAGGCGCAGCGTCTGGCGCACGACCTGAAGAGCATCGCCGCGACGATCGGTGCACAGCCGCTGGCTGAAGCGGCTCAGGCGCTGGAGCAGGCCTTCGGCCGGCCGCCACGCCTGTTGCCGCAATTGACGGCGGCACGTGCGCAAGTCGATATCGCCATCGCGCCGGTGATCGTGGAGCTGACCACCGAGTCGGCTGAAATGGCCCACCCCCGAAGCGGCTGACGCCGCTTTCCCCCTCAAAGGGGGCACCGCCAGCGGCCTGGCAAAGCCAGTTCCGCGGCGGTCGCACGGCTACAGCGTCGCGCTCATCCCATGTGTAATCCACCGTTACAGCTAAAGTCGGCGCCGGTGGTGAACCCGGAGTCTTCGCCCGCGAGCCACGCCACCACCGAGCCGATCTCTCCCGGCGTGCCCAAACGTTTGACCGGGATCGTGGCGACGATCTTCTCCAGCACCTCGGGCTTGATCGCGCGGACCATGTCGGTGCCGATGTAGCCCGGGCTCACCGTATTGACCGTGACGCCCTTGGCCGCCATCTCCTGCGCCAGCGCCATCGTGAAGCCGTGCATGCCGGCCTTGGCGGCCGAGTAGTTGGTCTGCCCGGCCTGGCCTTTTTCGCCGTTGACCGACGAGATCTGGATGATGCGGCCCCAGCCTTTTTCCACCATGCCAGGCACCACCTGCTTGGTGACGTAGAACATGCTGTTGAGGTTGGTATCGATGACGGTCTTCCAGTCATCCGGCGTCATCTTCAGGAACATGCGGTCCTTGGTGATGCCGGCGTTGTTGACCAGGATGTCGATCGCACCATGTTCGGCCACCGCCTTGGTGAAGGCATCGACCGTGCTTTGCCAATCGGCGACGTTGCCGACCGAGGCGAAGAACGTGTAGCCCTGCTCTTTCTGCTCGGCCAGCCACTTCGCATGGTCGCGGCTCGGGCCGCAGCCTGCGATGACCTTGTGGCCTTCCTTGTGCAGGCGCTGGCAGATCGCCGTGCCGATGCCGCCCATGCCGCCGGTGACGTATGCGACTTTCTGTGCCATGTGAGTCTCCTTGAAGGTTTAACGTTCGATGGTCAACGCTACACCCATGCCGCCGCCGATGCAAAGAGAGGCAATACCCTTCTTCGCGTTGCGGCGCTGCATCTCGTGCAGCAGCGTCACCAGGATGCGGCAACCCGAGGCGCCGATCGGGTGGCCGATGGCGATCGCGCCGCCGTTGACGTTGACCTTGCTGGTGTCCCAGCCCATCTCGTTGTTGACCGCGCAGGCTTGCGCCGCGAAGGCTTCGTTGATCTCGAGCAGGTCGAGGTCTTGCGGCTTCCAGCCGGCGCGCTGCAGCGCCTTCTGCGAGGCCGGCACCGGGCCCATGCCCATGATCGACGGGTCCAGGGCCACCGTCGCGTAGCTGGCGATGCGCGCCAGCGGCGTCAGGCCGAGCTGCGCCGCCTTCTTGGCCGTCATCACCACCACGGCCGCGGCACCATCGTTGAGGCCCGAGGCATTGCCCGCGGTCACGCTGCCGGCCTTGTCGAACGCAGGGCGCAGACCGGCCAGGCCTTCGGCGCTGGTCTTGCGGTTGATGAATTCGTCGGCGGCAAAAACGATCGGGTCGCCCTTCTTCTGCGCAATCGAGAACGGCACGATCTCGTCCTTGAACTTGCCCACCTCCTGCGCTGCTGCGGCCTTCTGCTGCGACGCCAGCGCCAGCGCGTCCTGCTTCTCGCGCGTGATGTCGTACTTCTTGGCCACGTTCTCGGCGGTAATGCCCATGTGGTACTTGTTGTACACGTCGAACAGGCCATCGACGATCATCGTGTCGACCAGCTTCCAGTCGCCCATGCGCGTGCCGTCGCGCGAACTGGGCAGCGCGTGCGGCGACAGGCTCATGTTCTCCTGGCCGCCGGCGATGACGATCTCGCTGTCGCCGTCGCGCACCGCTTGTGCCGCCAACATCACGGCCTTGAGGCCGGAGCCGCAGACGGCGTTGATGGTCAGCGCCGGCACGCTTTGCGGCAGGCCGCTCTTGATGACGCTCTGGCGCGCCGGGTTCTGGCCGGCCGCGGCAGTGAGCACCTGGCCGAGGATGACCTCGTTGATCTGCTCGCCGCTGAGCTTGGCGCGCCCCAGCAGCGCCTGGATCACCGCAGCGCCCAGCTCGGGCGCCGGGGTCTTGGCGAGCGTGCCGCCGAACTTGCCGACCGCCGTGCGGGCAGCGGCGACGATGACGATGTCTTCAGCCATGAATGCTCTCCTTAGGCTTTCGCCTTGACATAACGGCCCGGGGCCGACTCGATCACCTTGTGCTGGCGATCACCATAGCCCTTGGGGGCGGGAATCATCTTGCCGGCATGCGGCTTCAACCACGCCGCCCAATCGGTCCACCAACTGCCGGGCACTTC
>JANMHY010000702.1:0-4557 GCA_031375525.1 Burkholderiales bacterium | reverse complement strand
GGCAGTTCAGGCCGCGGGTATCGAGTTCCTTGATGTCGTTCATGGGCCTTGTCGTGTGTGTCAGTCCTTGCGGGGCGGCAGCTCGATGAACTGCGGCTCGATGCCGCGGCCGCGCAGCCAGTCGGCCAGCGCGTAGCCGGTGCCGGCGGGCCAGCAGCGCACGTCTTGCGGCGTGAAGAGCTTGTATTCGGCCAGCTCGGGCGAAAGCACGATCTCGCCGCGCGCCGGCGCGTGATAAGCAATGATGACCTGGTTCATGCGCTGAAAGTCATAGACGCCGATCAGCGACACCGAGTCCACCGTGAGGCCCGTCTCTTCGCTGACCTCTCGCGCCACGCCCTCTCGAGGCGTCTCGCCGGCCTCCATGAAGCCGGTGATCAGCGCGAACATGCGGTGCGTCCAAGCCGCGTTGCGCGCCAACAGGATCTGCCCTTGCCGATCGACACACTCGACCACCGCGGCCAGCACCGGCGTCGGGTTGTTCCAGTGCGTGAAGTCGCAGGCCGTGCAGCGCAGGCGTGTCTTCGGCCCGCCGTCTTCCACTTGCAGGGTCGGCGCCAGCGCCGTTGCGCACTGCGGGCAATAACGAAAACTCATGCGGGAAACACACCTGTGGAGAGATAACGATCACCGCGATCGCAGACGATGAAGACGATCGTCGCGTTCTCCAACTGCTCGGCCAGCTTCAACGCGACGCAGCAGGCCCCCGCCGCGGAAATGCCGCAGAACAAACCCTCTTCACGCGCCAGGCGCCGCGCCATGTCTTCGGCCTCGGCCTGGCTGACGAGCACGATGTCATCGACATGCGTGGCATCGTAGATCTTCGGCAGGTAAGCATCGGCCCACTTGCGGATGCCCGGGATGCGCGAGCCCTCGGCCGGTTGCGCGCCGACGATGCGCACCGCCGCGTTTTGCGCCTTCAAGTAGCGCGAGACGCCGGTGATGGTGCCGGTGGTGCCCATCGCGCTGACGAAGTGCGTGATCGTGCCGTCGGTGTCGCGCCAGATCTCGGGGCCGGTGGTGTCGTGGTGCGATTGCGGGTTGTCGGCGTTGGCGAACTGATCCAACACGCGGCCCTTGCCGTCGGACTGCATCTGCAGCGCCAGATCGCGCGCGTATTCCATGCCGCCGGATTTCGGCGTCAGCACGAGCTCGGCGCCGAAGGCCTTCATCGTCTGCGCGCGCTCGATCGACAAGTCCTCCGGCATGATCAGCACCATCTTGTAGCCGCGGATCGCCGCGGCCATCGCCAGCGCAATGCCGGTGTTGCCGGAGGTGGCCTCGATCAACACGTCGCCCGGTTGAATCTCACCGCGCTTTTCGGCGCGCACGATCATGCTGATCGCCGGCCGGTCCTTCACCGAGCCCGCTGGGTTGTTGCCTTCGAGCTTGCCGAGAAAGACGTTGCCGCGCTGTTGATTCAGCGCGCCGGGCAGGCGTTGCAGCCGCACCAGCGGCGTGTTGCCGATCGCGTCTTCGAGGGTCTTGTAGCTGGGCATGGCGCGATTGTCTCAGCAGCGCCGAGCAGCCGTTGGGTGCGTGTGATAATCGCGCCCCGTTGCGCATGCGCACCGCACCCAACTTGCCCCGGTGGCGGAATCGGTAGACGCAGTGGATTCAAAATCCACCGCCTAAACAGCGTGCCGGTTCGAGTCCGGCCCGGGGCACCACCTCATCCCCACCTATGCCGCAGCTGCCTCCGGTCACCAAAGCGTTCATGCTGATCTGCACGGCGGTGTTCTGCGCGCAGTTGCTGTTCGGGCGCTGGCTCGAAGAGTGGTTCGCGCTGTGGCCAATCGCCAGCGGCAGATTCATGCCGTGGCAGATGCTGACGTACGCCTTTCTGCACGGCGACATAGGCCACCTGTTCTTCAACATGCTCGGCCTGTGGATGTTCGGCGGCGAGTTGGAGCGTCTGTGGGGCCAGAAGCGCTTCATCCACTTCCTGATCGCGGGTGCACTAGCAGCTGCGCTGGTCCAGATCGGCTGGACGATGCTGATCGGCTCGCCCGCGCCGACCGTCGGCGCCTCAGGCGCCTTGTTCGCGTTGTTGCTGGCCTTTGGCATGCTCTTCCCGAACCGCACCGTCATGCTGCTGATCCCACCGATCCCGATGAAGGCCAAATACTTCGTTGGCTTGTTCGGCGTCTTTTCGCTCGTGCTCGGCTTCATGGGCGGCGGCGGTGTGGCGCACTTCGCTCACCTCGGCGGCATGCTCGGCGGCTTTTTGATGATCCGCTTCTGGCGCGGTCAATCGCCATTCGGCAAACGCTGACATTGCACGGCGCGCGCGCTTGGCGCATCCTGCGCTTTTGCGGAGGCTCGCCATGAAGTTCCGGTTGATCTCTGTGCTGGCGGCGCTGGCCGCGGGCTTGGCATCGGCAGCGACGCCGAGCGATCTCGAAGCTCAATCGAAAGCGCTCGAACGCGCCACCAACGCCGTCGTCGGCGTGCAGACGCTGGCCGTGCCCGATGCGCGGTCGAACAACACGCTCGGCCGCGTGCGCCAAGGCTCCGGCGTCGTCATCGCACCCGACGGCCTGGTGCTCACCATCGGCTACCTGATCCTCGAAGCCGACCAGGTGCAACTGGTGCAGGGCAACGGCCGCAACCTGCCGGCGCGCGTCGTCGGCTATGACCTCGCCACCGGCTTCGGCCTGCTGCAGCCGCTTGCGCCGCTCGACATCGCGCCGGCGCCGCTCGGCACCTCGCGCGGGGTCACACCCGAAGACAACCTGCTCGTCGTCAGCGGCGAACCGTCGGCGCAGTTGAGCGCAGCGCGCATGGTCTCGCGGCGCGTCTTTGCCGGGTACTGGGAGTACCGCATCGACGACGCGCTGTTCACCTCGCCGCCGCGCACCGACCACAGCGGTGCGGCGCTGTTCAATCCGCGCGGCGAACTGGTGGGCATCGGCTCGCTGCTCGTCAACAACGCGCTCGGCGGCGAAGGGCCGCTGTTGCCGGGCAACATGTTCGTGCCGATCGACCTGCTGCGGCCGATCTTGGGCGAGCTGCGCAGCAAGGGCGCGTCGGCCGCCAGCCAGCGCGCGTGGCTCGGCATCAACGGCGTCGAGCAAGGCGGGCTGGTGCGCGTGGCCCGCGTCAGCGAGGACAGCCCGGCCGAAGCAGCGGGTGTGCGCGTCGGTGACCGCATCACGTCGATCGACGGCGTGGCCGTGACCACGCTCGATGCGCTGTGGACCAAGCTGTGGAGCGGCGCCGCCGAGCGTGACGTGAGCCTCGAGGTCGAGCGCGGCGAGTCACGGCAGACACTCAACGTGCACACCGTCGATCGCAACCGCCAGCTCAAGCGCGCGACCGGGATCTGATTTCTTGCCACGCCGCCGAGGGTGTGGGGTAGTTCAACCGCACGCGCAGTTCGCGTTTGAGTCGCGTGTTGTCAAGGCGCCGCGATTCGCTCATGAAGCTCCATTGCATCTCCGACACCGCGGCACGCAAGGCTTGGCGCGACAGGCGCGGTGCGCGCGGCAGGCCGAACGCATCGGCCACGGCATCGAAGTGCTCGCCCATCTTCAGCGCGCTGTCGTCGCTGGCGTGATAGACGCGCTGCGGCGCGGCGCGGAACAGCGCGGCGATGCAGGCCCGCGCCAGATCGTCGGCGTGGATGTGATTCGTGTACACGTCATCGGCTTCGGCGAGCAGCGGCGCGCCGCGCATGACGCGCTGGCGCGGGTCGCCGCCCTCGCGCTCCAGTGCGTAGATGCCCGGGATGCGCAACACGCTCGCGTTGACGCCGAAGGCGCGGCCGTGATGGCGCAGGCGCGCTTCGGCATCGACACGGCGCTGCGCACGCGGCGTCGCCGGCCGCACCACACGCGTTTCGTCGAAGCGCGCGCCGCCGGCATCGCCATAAACGCCGCTCGTACTCGCATAAACGATGCGGCGCACGCGCGTGCTGCGGGCCAGCGCCCGCAGCAGCGCGGCGGTGCGCGGGTCGGTCGCACCTTGCGCCGGCGGCGGCGCCAGGTGCAGCACCCAGTCCGCCAACGCTGCGAGCCGGCCGAGCGTGGCCGCGTCGTCGAGGTTGCCGACAAGCGGCACGGCGCCCGCAGCGCGCAGCGCGGCCAGACGCTGGACGCTCGACGTGAGTGCCATGACGCGCACGCGGCCACGCAACAGCCGCAGCACACGCAGACCGACGTCGCCGCAGCCGACGATCAACAGCGTCGGCCGGCGCATGGAAAAAAGGGGCAAGCTCATCGGGGACAATCGCCAACTGATCCGCAGTGTAGAGAGCGCCATGACCTTCAAAGTCACCGTCCAGCCCGCCGGCCTCACGTTCGACGTGGCGCGTGACGAACCGATGCTCGCCGCGGCCATCCGCGCCGGCATCGGCCTGCCGTATGGTTGCCGCGACGGCGCGTGCGGTTCATGCAAGAGCCGCTTGGTCGAAGGCCGCGTCATCCACGGTGCGCATCAGTTGCGCACGCTGTCGGTCGTTGATGAAGAACAGGGTTGGATCCTGCCCTGCTGCGCGACGCCGCAAACCGACTGCGTGATCCAGGCGCGCACGGTGGCCGGCGCCGGCGAATACCC
>JANMHY010000673.1:0-2861 GCA_031375525.1 Burkholderiales bacterium | reverse complement strand
AGGCCGAGTTCGTAGCCGAGCGATGTCAAGGCGTCGTAGGTGCGCTGCACGTTGCCCTCGGCGCGCCAGGCCGCGACTGCGCCTGCGGCGGCGGCCACGCGCCCGATCTCGGCCAGCGCAATCGGCGGATGCGGCAGCACGCACTGCGCCAGCCATGCGCGTGCCATGCCGCTGGCGTGCGGCAACAGCGCCAGCGCGCTGCGCATGCGTGCCCGCCGCGTCGCATCGACGCCGCGCTGCGCGTCCAGCGACATCAGCGCTTCGAGCGGCGCGGCTGCGCTCTGCGCATCGCCGGCGGCGACGGCGCGGTCGGCCGCGGCCTCGAGGTCGTCGGCGTCGGGCTCGAACTGCGCCATCCACGCGCCGTCGCCGAGCTGCCAGTAGCGCTCCAGCGCCTGCTCGGCACGCTGCACCATCGCCCGCGCGTGGCGGCGCCGCGCGGCCTCGGTCTCGCCGGCGTCGGCCAGCCGCTCGGCGGCGT
This sequence comes from Burkholderiales bacterium, assembly GCA_031375525.1. GTDB lineage: Bacteria > Pseudomonadota > Gammaproteobacteria > Burkholderiales > Burkholderiaceae_C > CADEEN01. The sequence continues at coordinate 2,380 of JANMHY010000673.1, read as the reverse complement.
ACAGCCGCGTCGATTCGAGCAGGCGATAACGCGGCGGCTCGAGCCCTTCGACGCCGACCAGCGACTTGTTCACGAGTTCCGACAGCGCGTCGAGGGCGGCGTCGGCGTCGAATTCGTCACCGTCGCCTTGGGCCACGGCCAGCGCGCAGTCGAGGTCGAAGCTGCCGACGAACACCGACAGCCGGCGCAACACGGTGCGCGACGCCGCGTCGAGCAGGCCATGGCTCCAGTCGAGCGCGGCGCGCAGCGTGCTCTGCCGCGCCGGCACGTCGCGCTCGGCGCTGCGCAGCCAGTTCAGGCGTTCGGCCAGGCGCTGGTTCGACGCCCGCAGCCCGAGCGCCGGCAGCCGCGCGGCCGCCATGCCGATGGCCAGCGGGATGCCGTCGAGACGGCGCACCAGCGCGATCGCCGGCTCCAGCGTCGCGGCCGTCAGCTCGAAGCGGCGGTCGGCCTGGCGCGCGCGCTGCACCAGCAGTTGCATCGCCCCGTGGCGCATCGCCGGTTCCTGCGCGCTGCCCGGCGCCGGCAGCGACAACGCGCCGACACGCACGACTTGTTCGCCGTGCACGCGCAACGGCTCCTGCGAGGTGACGAGGATGCGCAGCGACGCCGAGGCGTCGAGCAGTTCGCGCACCAGCGCCGCCGCGCCGTCGATCAGGTGCTCGCAGTTGTCGAGCACCAGCAGCGCGTCGTGCGAGGCCAGGCTGCGCGCCAGCTGCAGCGTCGTCGCCGCCGCGCTGTCGCCGCGCAGCTCGACGCGCAAGGCTGCGGCCACCGCCGGCCCGATGCGTTCGGCCGACGTCAGCGCCGCCAGCGCCACCAGCCACGCCCCTTGCGCATGCGCTGTCGCGCGTTGCAGCGCCAGCGCCTGCGCGAGGCGCGTCTTGCCGATGCCGCCGGGGCCGACCAGGCTGACCAGGCGGTGCTGCGCCAACAACGCGTCGAGCGCCGCCAGCTCAGCGTCGCGTCCGATCAGCGGCGCGAGGGCTCGAGAGACGTTGGTGGCGACGGCAGCACCCGGCGGCTCGACGCGCGGCGCAGGCGCGCTGCCGGGCGGCGTCTGCACCGTCACGGCCAAGCGGTAGCCGCGGCCGGGAATGGTGGCGATCGCCGGCGCGCCGAGCACCTTGCGCAGCGTCGACACCTGGACCTGCACGTTGCTTTCTTCGACCACCACGTCGGGCCAGACGCGGTCGAGCAGGTCGGCGCTGCTGATCAGCGCGCCGCGCTGTTCGACCAGCACCAGCAGCACGTCGAAGGCACGCGCGCCCAGCGCCAGCGGCTGGCCGTCGGCGAGCAGACGCCGCTCGGTCGGCAAGATCTCGAAACGGCCGAATCGGATCGATGGGGTCATGCACGGACCCTGTGCCCACGGTCCCCCATCTTGAGCCGATTGGCCGCCCCTGCCAAGGCCGCAACCGCGGGCGACGCTGCGCCGGCAGCTCGAGGGTGCGGCGCTCGACGAGCCCGCGGCGGTGAGCGCGGCGCTGGTTCGTGCTTCGTAAAATGCGCCGATGACCCGCGCGCCCGCTGCCGACGATTCACAACTTTCACTCTGGTCCGACGAGCCGGCAGCGGCGCCCAGCCAGGTACCGCCGCCACCGGCATCAAAACCGCCGCCGCCGATCGGCGTCACGCTGACGCAGGCCAACTTCAGCCACCCGCGCAGCAACCGCGAAGCGCGGCTGGGCGGCCACCGCGTGGCCTACGAGCTGCGCCGCGTGCGCCGCAAGAGCATCGGCTTCGTGATCTCGAACGACGGCCTGGTCGTCAGCGCGCCGCGCTGGGTGCCTGCGGGCGAGATCGAATCGGCGCTGCAGGAAAAATCGCGCTGGATCCTGAAGAAGCTGCAGGAGCAGGACGAGCGCGCGCGCCGCCTGGCCGAGCAGCGCATCGTCTGGCAAGACGGCGCGTCGCTGCCGTTTCTCGGCGAGACGGTGATCGTCGTGCTCGATGCGCGCGTGGCCGGCGCGGTGCTGCACACCTCAGCCGACACCCTGCCCGGCGTGCCGCGGCTGACGCTGCACGTCGGCCTGCCGGAGCACGCGTCGGCCGAGCAGATCCGCGACGCCGTGCAGACCTGGCTGCAACGCCAGGCCAAGCGCATCTTCGAAGAGCGCTGCCACCATTTCGCACGACAGCTCGGCGTGCGCTGGACGCGGCTGTCGCTGAGTTCGGCGTCGACACGCTGGGGCAGCGCGAGTGCGGATGGCGCGATCCGGCTGCACTGGCGCTTGATTCATTTCGCGCTGCCGACGATCGACTACGTGGTCGCCCACGAACTCGCGCACCTGCGCGTGATGGACCACAGCCCGCGCTTCTGGGACGTGGTGCGCTCGGTGATTCCGGATGTGGAGCGGCTGCGCGACGGCTTGCGCGA
>JANMHY010000644.1:0-5216 GCA_031375525.1 Burkholderiales bacterium | reverse complement strand
GAAGTTTGCCTTCGCGCGACACCATGCCGAGCTCGACATAACTGCTGCCGTGATGGCGGCCGGCGCTGTAGTTGACGGTGAAGCCGCCGCTGTCGTAGCTGCCGAGCGACTGCAGCGAGGCCAGCAGCGCCGCAGCGTCCGCCGGTTTCTTGGCGCGCCGCATCGCTTCGGTCAGCACCTTGGCCGAAATGCAGGCTTCGAGGTGGGTACTGTTCATCGGCTGCGTGAAGCCCGCGTCCTGCAGCGCTTTCGCGCACTCGCGCACCACCGGCAGGTTGGAACTCGGGTTGGGCACGACCTGCGCGATCGAGACGCCGGCCGCCGACACGCCGGCGGCATCGATGTACTGCTGCGCGCCGACGAACGACAGGCTCGACGTCGGCACGAAGGCGCCGCGCTTGGCCAGGCGCTTGCTGATTTCGGCTGCTGCACCGGACAGCGTGGTGTTGATGATGACGTCGGGCTTGTGCTCGCGCAGCTGGTCGATGTGGGCTTCTTCGACGGCCTGATTGCGCTTCAGCGACAGCGCGGCCGGCGGCGTGCCGCTTTGCTTGGCCAGGTAGGCCGCGACCAGCGCGAAGTTCTGTTTGCCGACCTCGTCGTCGTAATGCACGACGACGACCTTCTTCATGCCCAGACCCGTCCAGAAGGCGAGGATCTTCTCCATCTCCTCGCCATAAGACGCGCGCATCGTGAACACCACCGGTGGCGCCTTGCGCACCGGGTCGGCGCCCGACAGCGGCGCGAAGAACAGCGTGCCGGCCTTGTCGGCCTGCGGCATCGCGTCCAGGCTCAGCGTGGCCGACGCGAAACCGAACAGCGCCACGGCTTTCTTCTCGGCCAGCAACCGGGTCGCATTCGCGCCCGCGGTCTTGCGGTCGTTGGCGTCGTCGAGCGTCACCAGCTCGATCGGCTTGCCGGCCACGCCGCCACGCGCATTGACCGACTTGAAATAAGCCAGCGCGCCGTCACGCACGTCGCGGCCCATCGCCGCGTTGCTGCCGGTGAGCGGCGCCGACTGGCCGACGATCCAACTGTCTTGCGCATGCGCAGGTGCGGCCAGCACGGCCGCCACCACGAGCGCGCAACCCGCGCCCATCATTGACCGCAAGCTGCGGCTCGTTCGGCGTTCACTGCAAAGCATCTCGGTCATCCCAATTCCAGGCACCGCGGCAAAGGCGCAGCAACAAGTTCCGAATTCTGCGTGGCACGCGCCAGGGCCGGCAACCCAACTTCGCCGGCGCCATGAGATATCGGTCGAGGCCGTGCGGAATGTCGTGCCGCAAAGCGAAACAAGGTGTAGCCGCCGCGAACGGGGTTGATCAAGGGGCCGTCGGCAGCGGCGCGGCTTTGGCCGCCAGCTCGGCGCGAATGCGCTTCAACTTCGCGCGTGGGTCTTCTTTCTGCTTTTGCTCATCGAGCTTCATCTCGGCGATGAAGCGGCTCGGCAGGCCGGCCACCAGCTCGCGCCCGCGCTTGCGGCGCTTCAACGTGCTGACCGCGAGCGTGGTGCGGGCGCGCGTGATGCCGACGTACATCAGCCGCCGCTCTTCCTGCAAGCGCTCGGCCGTCATGTCTTCGGCTTCGCTCTTGAACGGCAGCAGGCCTTCGTTGATGCCGGCCAGAAAGACATGCGGCCACTCCAGACCCTTGGCGGCGTGCAGTGTGGACAGCGTGACCACGTCCTGATCGTCGCCGCGCTCGGCCAGGCTGATGATGATCGAGATCGTCTGCGCCACGTCGAGCACGCTCTGCGGCTCTTCGGCGACGTCGCCGGCTTCGAGCGCTTTTTCACCGCCGCAGCGCTTGACGATCCAGTCGATGAAGTCGAGCACGTTGGACCAGCGCGCCGCGGCGAGCTTTTCGCTGTCTTCGCCGTCGTACAGGTGCTGCTCGTAGCCGAGGTCCTTCAGCCAGTCCATCAGCAACGTGCGCGCCGCTTCGCCGCCGACGGCGTGGCGCGCGCGGTATTCGAGGTCGTTGACGAAGCGGCCGAACTCGTGCAGGCCGTCGCGCGCCTTGGCGTTGACAGCGCTGGCGAGCGAATCGGCGAACAGCGCTTCGAAGAGACTCACCTTCCACTTCGACGCGAACTCGCCGAGCGATGACAGCGTGATGTGGCCGATGCCGCGCTTGGGCGTCGTCACCGCGCGCAGGAAGGCCGGGTCATCATCGTTGTTGACCAGCAGGCGCAGCCACGCGCACAGATCCTTGATCTCGGCGCGGTCGAAAAAACTCTGACCGCCCGAGACCTTGTACGGGATCTGCGCCGCGCGCAGCTTCTGCTCTAACACACGCGCCTGGTGGTTGGCGCGGTAGAGCACGGCGAAGTCGCTGAACTTCACTTGACCGCCCTCGCCTCGCTTGCCTTGAATCAGCGCCACCGCACGTTCGGCCTCGTGCTCTTCGCCATCGCATTCGAGCACACGCACCGGATCGCCCTGGCCGAACTCGCTCCACAACTTCTTCTCGAAGATCTTCGGATTCGCAGCGATCAACGCATTCGCGGCGGCGAGGATGGCGCCGGTGGAGCGGTAGTTCTGCTCCAGCGTTATCACCTTCAGCTTGGGGTAGTCCTCGGGCAGGCGCTTCAGGTTGTCGATCGTCGCGCCGCGCCAGCCGTAGATGCTCTGGTCGTCGTCGCCGACGGCGGTGAACAAACCGCGCTCGCCGACGAGTGTTTTCAGCAGCTCGTATTGCACCGAGTTCGTGTCCTGGTACTCGTCGACCAGCACATGTTCGAACGTCGCACGCCACTTACTGCGCGCTTCTTCATCGCGTTGCAACAGCGCCAGCGGCAGGCCGATCAGATCGTCGAAGTCCACCGCCTGGTAGGCCGCCAGGCGTTCTTCGTAGCGCTTCATCACGCGCGCGGCCACACGCTCGTCGTCGTTCTCGGCGGCGCCCTCGGCCGCACTCGCATCGAGGCCCTGGTTCTTCCACAGGCTGATCGTCCATTGCCAGCGCCGCGCCAGCTTGGCGTCGGTCGTGCCGCCGGCATCGCGCAGCACACCGAGCACGTCGTCGCTGTCCAGGATCGAGAAGTTGGGCTTCAAGCCGATGCGCTCGCCGTCGGCGCGCAACAGGCGCACACCGAGCGAGTGAAAGGTGCTGACGACCAGCGACTTCGCCGCACGACCGCCGACGAGCGCCTTGGCGCGCTCGCGCATCTCGGCTGCCGCCTTGTTGGTGAACGTGATGGCCGCGATCTGCCTGGGCTCCAAGCCGCTTTGCAGCAGCCGCGCAATCTTGTGCACGATGACGCGTGTCTTGCCCGAGCCCGCGCCGGCGAGCACGAGGCAGGGGCTGGCGAGGTGGTGCACCGCTTCGAGCTGGCGCGAGTTCAGGCTGTCGGTGGACATGGCGCGGCGGATCATAGACAGCGCGCTTGTCGGAACGTGCGGCGACGATGTGGTAGTGCGCGCTGCGATACTTCGCTGCAGCCATGCAGCCGATCCTCGCCGTCACCCTGCCGTTCTTTGCGCTGGTGCTGATGGGCTACGCCGCTGCGCAGCGGCGTGTGCTGCCGGAGTCGGCGATTCCGGGGCTCAACGCCTTTGTCCTGTACTTCGCATTGCCGGCGCTGCTGTTCCGATTCGGCATGAACACCCTGATCGGGCAGTTATTGAACCCGGTGGTGGTGGTGGTCTCGATGCTCGCCTCACTCGGCATCGTCGCTTTCACGATTGCAGTGACGCTGTCGGCGCGCGTGCAGATGAAGGACGCGGCCTTCGGCGCGCTGGTCGCCGCGTTTCCGAACACCGGCTTCATGGGCGTGCCGCTGTTGACCAAGCTGCTCAACGATGCGGCGGCCGGGCCGGTGATCTGCGCGGTGCTGGTGGATCTGTTCATCACCACGTCGGTGTGCATCGCCCTCGCACAAGCGCATGAGGCCAAAGGCGAAGGCACGCGCGCCGCGTTGCTCCGCGCCGTGAAGGGCGCCTCGTCGAATCCGCTGCCGTGGTCGATTGCGCTCGGTGTTGCGTGCTCGGTGTTGGGCTGGAAGCTCACCGGTCCATTGGCGACGATCCTGAACATGCTGGCCGACGCGGCCAGCCCGGTGGCGTTGTTCACCATCGGCGCGGTGCTGTGGCGCGCCGGCCAGCACATGCACACGCGAACACCGCCATCGTTGTATTGGCCGGTGGCCGCGATCAAGCTGTTCGCACACCCGCTGTTGGTGTTCGCGTTGGCAGCCGGTGCGCGCTCGCTCGGCGCGCCGATCGGCGCCTTCGAGATCATGGTGCTGACGCTCGCCGCGGCTCTGCCGAGCGCGAGCAACGTCTCGCTGCTGGCCGAGCGCTACGGCGCCGACAACGGCCGCATCGCGCGCATCATCATGAGCTCGACCGTGCTGGCCTTCGTCACGTTCTCGGCCGCGGCCTGGATGTTCGGCGCCGGAACGCGCTGAGATGCCCCCCCCGAAGCGGCTTCGCCGCCTCCCCCCAGGGGGCCGAGGTCCGCGGCTCCAAGCCGACCTGCGTCGGCTTGGACGGACCGAGGAATGGCCGCGTCTCGCGGCCATGCGGCCTGCAAGGCCCGCCAGCGGCCCGGCAAAGCCGGTTCCGCGGCGGTCGCTTGGTTGCGCCGGTGCTGATCGGCGCCATGAAAGACTGAGATGCGTGCTACCAATCGCAACAGCGCGGGCGAAGTTCACACCGCGGCGCGCTGTGGCCGCGCTGCCCGTTGCAACGTCAACCTTGCGCTGCAAACTCGCGTTGGTGATCGAACTGAATCACTGAACTGCATCGGCAAGGAGCCACCGCATGGCATCAACATCCCTCTTCACCCGCACAGCGTTGGCAGCGCTGGCGGTCACCGCGTCGGCCTCTTCGTGGTCGGCGGTCGATGTCGGCGTCGGCGTCACGATCCGCGAGCCGGGCGTGTACGGCCGCATCGAGATCGGCACCAACGCGCCGCCGCCGCCGGTGATCTACCGCCAGCCGGTGGTGATCGCGCAGCCTGCAGTGGTCATCGTGCAGCCGCCGATGTACTTGTACGTGCCGCCGGGCCACGCCAAGAAATGGGGCAAGCATTGCTACAAGTACGACGCTTGCGGCCGCCAGGTCTATTTCGTGCGTGAAGAGTGGGTGCGAACGCAATACGTGCAAGCGCATCCGGGCAAGGGCGCGCCGGTCTATGTGCAGGATCGCGAACACGGCCATGGTCACGGCAAGAGCAAGGGCAAAGGCAAGCACGACGACTGACTGACGGCC
>JANMHY010000639.1:0-2240 GCA_031375525.1 Burkholderiales bacterium | reverse complement strand
CGTGGGCGAGGACGTCGAGAACATCATCCAGAAGCTGCTGCAGAACTGCAACTACGACGTCGAGCGTGCGCAGCGCGGCATCGTCTATATCGACGAGATCGACAAGATCAGCCGCAAGGCCGACAACCCCAGCATCACGCGCGACGTGTCGGGCGAAGGCGTGCAGCAAGCGCTGCTGAAGCTGGTTGAAGGCACGATGGCCAGCGCGCCGCCGCAGGGCGGACGCAAGCACCCGAACCAGGATTTCCTGCAGATCGACACGACCAACATCCTGTTCATCTGCGGCGGCGCCTTCGACGGCCTGGAGAAGGTCATCGCCAACCGCACCGAGAAATCGGGTATCGGTTTTGCGGCCACCGTGCACAGCAAGACCGAGAAGCGCGCCGCCGATCTGTTCCGCGATGCCGAGCCCGAAGACCTGATCAAGTTCGGCCTGATCCCCGAACTCGTCGGCCGCCTTCCGGTCGTCGCTACGCTCGGCGAGCTGAGCGAAGACGCGCTGGTGCAGATCCTCACCGAGCCGAAGAACGCGCTGGCCAAGCAGTACCAGAAGCTGTTCGCCATGGACGGCGTTGATCTGGAACTGCGCCCCTCTGCGCTGGCCGCCATCTCACGCAAGGCGCTGAAGCGCAAGACCGGCGCCCGCGGCCTGCGCTCGATCGTCGAGCAGGCGCTGATCGACACCATGTTCGACCTGCCGAACCTCGAAGGCGTGGCCAAGGTGGTGGTTGACGAGCACAACATCGAAGAGGGCACCAAACCCCTTCTGGTCTATCGCGACAAAGCCAAGGCGAGCGCCTAACTTGATATTTGTCTCAGGGCCGCCAAGTGGGCCTGAGAAAGAGAGGTTCTCCCCATGTCCGGACATCCCATCCTCCCCGCGGACCCGATCACGCTGCCGCTGCTGCCGCTGCGCGATGTGGTCGTCTTCCCGCATATGGTCATCCCGCTGTTCGTGGGCAGGCCGAAGAGCATCAAGGCGCTCGAAGCCGCCATGGAAGCCGGCCGCCAGATCGTGCTCGTGGCGCAAAAGGCCGCCGGCAAGGACGAGCCCAAGCCCGACGACATGTTCGATGTCGGCTGCGTCTCGTCGATCCTGCAGATGTTGAAGCTGCCCGACGGCACCGTGAAGGTGCTGGTCGAAGGCACGCAGCGCGCGACCACGGTCAGCATCACCGACAGCGGCGAGTACTTCGTCGGCGAGGTGCGCCCGATCCCGCCCGCGGCCGACCCGACACCCGAGATCGAAGCGCTGCGCCGCGCGGTGACGCAGCAGTTCGACCAGTACGTCAAGCTGAACAAAAAGATTCCTCCCGAGATCCTGACCTCCATCGCCGGCATCGACGACGCCGGCCGTCTGGCCGACACGATCGCCGCGCACCTGCCGTTGAAACTCGATGCCAAGCAGTCGGTGCTCGATCTCGACCATGTCGGCAAGCGCATGGAAAAGCTGCTCGAACTGCTTGAGCATGAAGTCGACATTCTTCAAGTCGAGAAGCGCATCCGCGGCCGCGTCAAGCGCCAGATGGAAAAGAGCCAGCGCGAGTACTACCTGAACGAGCAGGTCAAGGCGATCCAGAAGGAACTCGGCGACGGCGAAGAAGGTGCCGACCTCGAAGACCTGGAGAAAAAGATCAAGGCCGCGCGCATGCCCAAGGACGCGCGCAAGAAGGTCGACAACGAGTTCAAAAAGTTGAAGCTGATGTCGCCGATGTCGGCCGAAGCCACCGTCGTGCGCAACTACATCGACACGCTGGTCAACCTGCCGTGGGCGAAGAAGACCAAGATCAAGCACGACCTGGCGCATGCCGAAGCCGTGCTCAACGAAGACCACGCCGGCCTCGACAAGGTCAAGGAACGCATCCTCGAGTACCTCGCGGTGCAGCAGCGCGTGGACAAGGTCAAGGCGCCGATCCTGTGCCTGGTCGGCCCCCCGGGCGTCGGCAAGACCTCGCTCGGCCAGAGCGTGGCCCGCGCCACCGGCCGCAAGTTCGTGCGCATGGCGCTCGGCGGCGTGCGCGACGAAGCCGAGATCCGCGGCCACCGCCGCACCTACATCGGCTCGATGCCGGGCAAGGTGCTGCAGAGCCTGTCGAAGATCGGCACGCGCAACCCGCTGTTCCTGTTGGACGAGATCGACAAGCTCGGCATGGACTTCCGTGGCGACCCGTCATCGGCGCTGCTCGAAGTGCTCGACCCGGAGCAGAACCACACCTTCAGCGACCACTACGTCGAAGTTG
>JANMHY010000625.1:0-4458 GCA_031375525.1 Burkholderiales bacterium | reverse complement strand
CGAGAAAACCGTCGCCGGCGCCGACGGTGTCGATGACTTGCGCCACAGGGAACGCGGCGACGAGGCCGCAGCCGGCATCGTTGTCGTCGAAGTACGCACCCTCGGCGCCGAGCTTGACGACGACGCGCTGGGCGCCGCGCTCGCGGTAGAAGCGCGCGATGGCCTCGGGCGTGTCGTGGCCGGTGAGCAGCTTGCCTTCTTCGATGCCGGGCAGCACCCAGTCGGCCTGCGCCGCGAGGTCGTTGATGGTTTCGCGCATGGCCTCGCGCGACGGCCACAGCGACGGCCGCAGGTTGGGATCGAAGCCGATCGTCTTGCCGTGCGCACGCGCCACCGCCATCGCGCGCCGCGTCGCCGCGAGCGTGCTCGCCGACAGCGCCGGAAAGACGCCGCTCACGTGCAGGTGCCGCGCCGCCGCGATCTGCGCTTCGTCCAGATGCTCAGGGCCGAAGCGGCTCGCCGCCGAGCCCCGGCGGTGGTACTCGATTGGCGGGTCGCTGCCGTCTTCGACACGGCCCTTGAACATGAACGCCGTGCGCTCGCCGGCATGACGGCTGACGCGCGAACAGTCCACGCCCTCGCCGCCGATCGCCGCGAGCAAAAACCGCCCCATCGACTCGTCGCCGAGGCGGCTTTGCCAGCCGACTTTGAAGCCCAGGCGCGCCAGGCCAATGGCGACGTTGGTCTCAGCGCCCGCGGTGCGCTTCGAAAAACGCATCACGCCGTCGAGCGGGCCCGGCGTTTCGGCGACGAACAGCGTCATCGCTTCGCCGAGCGTGACGAGGTCGGGAGTCGTCGTCATCAATGCAGGTGCCCCGCCATGTGGGCAGGCGCGCTGGGTCCATCCGACACCAACTGGGGGCGCGCTTGCCGCCGCAGCACCGGCGCGTTGTTGACGAAGGGCGCAATGCCCAGCGCCTGGTGCAACTGCGCGGGCATGAACAGGCTGCCCTGCGTGATCACCAGCGACACCTTGCGGATGTCAGCAATGTTCACCGTGGGATCGCCATCGACCAAGATCAGATCGGCGAGCTTGCCGGCGCGGATGCTGCCGCGATCGTGCTGGGTATGTGTGTAGATCGCACCACTACGCGTCGCCACCTGCAGCGCCTCGGCCGGCGTCATGCCGGCGCGCACGTACAACTCGAGCTCGCTGTGCAGCGTGAAGCCGGCGATCGCATCGGTGCCGGCGACGATGGGAATGCCGGCGCGGTGCAGCCGGCCGACGAACTCGATCATCTTCTCGTACGAGGCCCGGTAGCGTGCCGCCGTGGCATCGTCGGGGATCTTCATGCTGCCTTGGCGGAACCCGCGTTGCACGTCCGGTGGCAGGTGGGTAACGACGCTTGCATACGGCTCGGACACCTCGCCGTCACGCTGGCGGATGAAATCGAAGGTCGCCAGGGTCGGGTCGATCACCGTGTTGCGCTGCTTGAGCAAGGCGATGAAGTCGCGCACCGCCGGTGCGTCGAAGTCCATGCCGGCGAGCTTCTCGGCCGGCAGATAGAAGCGCTCCAATGTGCGCGTGTCGGTTTCGGGCGTGACCAGGAAGTTGAGCAGGACCTGGTTGATGTGCTGCACTTCGTCGAAGCCTTGCTCGACCACCTCTTGCGCGCGCATCGTTGCAGGCACATGGCCGCTGACGCGCATGCCGCGCGCATGGGCATGGGCCACCGTCTCGCGCACCAGCTCGCGTGGGAAAGAGTTGTAGATCTTCAGTTGCGGGTAGCCACGCACCGCGTACCAGTCCACGGCCGCCTTGGCCTCCTGCAAGGTGCTGATCAGGATGCCGAGGTTGGAAGCAAACGGGCTCACGCCCTCGAGAAAGCCGCAGGCCACGGTGTGCGGCTTCAACAGCCTGCCTGCCGACGACTCGTCGATCATCTGTTGCAACACGTCGTTGCTGCTGCCCATGTCGCGCACGGTGGTCACGCCCGCTGCCAAGTGCAAAGCGCCGCTCCAGCGGTCGGCATGGTCGTGCATGTCGAACAGGCCGGGCAGCATGATCCGGCCCGCGGCGTCGATCTCGGCATCGGCCTTGCGAGCGTCCGTGCCGGCCGCGACCACGGCGGCAATGCGACCGCGCAGCACGTACACGTCCGAGGGCGATCCCACCGTGGCGCTGTCGCTGTCGAAGACGCGGGTGTTGCGCACCACCGTCAACCCCGGCAGCGCTTGCCGCGCTCGCGCGGCGAACTCGGCCAGCAAGCGGCCCTCGGCGGCGCGTTGCCGCGCGGCCAGCTTCCCGGCTTGCGCTTGCCAGCCTTCCTCGATGCCGGTAAACCAGCCCGGGTAGATCACGGCAAAAAAGCGCGGGCGCTTCTCTCTCGTCACCCAGTACAGCGCCGGGCTGAGGCCGACCCCAGTTTGGGCCACGAGCTGCACGCTGCGGCGCTTGCCACGAGAAACCAGCTCCATGCGCTCGACCACACGCTGGCGCAAGGTGCCCGACGGCAACAGCGGCAGCGCGTTGCTCTTGGCGAGCGCCCTCGCGCTGACAGACACGATCTCGAACGAGCCGTTGAGCGGCAGGTACATCGCGGGCCCGGCCACTGCCGCCTGGCCCTGCTCCGATGGCGAACGCCACTCGGCGCGGCCGCCGCCGCGCGAGTAACGCTCGTCGATCGGGTTACCGAACTCCGAAGTGCCCTCAGCTCGATAGGCGGTCAACGTGCCGTCGGGAGCGAAACGCATCTGCTCGGTGTACTCAGGCCCGCGTCCGTTGTTCTTGTAGCGGAAGCGCACCTTCGTTTGAAGCCCGTCGGCCGACCGCTCGACGATCTGCTCGCCGCCGCGGCTGCCGCTGCCGGTGAGCAGGGCGTAGCGCGTCACCGTCTGCGCCTGCGCAATCTGAAGGCCGAAAAACGCGGCCACCACCGCCAGGGCCTTGACGCCGACCGCTTTGTTCATTGCCGCGCTCCCGGGTTCGTGAACACGACGGAGGCCATCAGCCTCGCCCGACGAACGGCATCGCCGTCGCCATCACCGTGACATTCAAGATGTTCGCCTCGGGCGGCAGCCTTGCCATCATCAGGAAGGTGGAGACGACGTTGTCCATCGCCATGCGCGGCTCAGGCTTGACCGTGCCGTCGGCCTGCGGCACACCGCCGACCATCTTCAGCGTCATGTCCGAGGCCACATTGCCGATGTCGATCTGGCCGACGGCGATGTTGTACTTGCGGCCGTCCAGCGACGCCGTCTTGGTGATGCCGGACACGGCATGCTTGGTCGCCGTGTAGGCCACCGAATTCGGCCGCGGCGCGTAGGCCGAGATCGAGCCGTTGTTGATGATGCGTCCGCCCTGCGGCGTTTGCGCCTTCATCGTCTTGAAGGCCTGCTGCGTGCACAGAAACGTGCCGGTCAGGTTGGCCGCCACGCTGGCCTGCCACTGCTCGAACGGCAGGTCTTCGAGCAGCGCGCTCATGCTCGACACGCCGGCGTTGTTGAACAGCAGGTCGAGGCGGCCGAAGCGCTGCTGCACGGCGGCGAACAGCGCCGCCACCGAGGCCGGATCGCCGACATCGGTGGGCACGGCCAGGCCGCGCTTCGGCTCGGCGCAGGCGGCGACCGACTCGTCGAGGGCCTCGCGCCGGCGGCCGACGAAGGCGACCTGCCAGCCGTCGGCGACCAGCGCTTGCGCGCAGGCGCGGCCGATGCCGCTGCCGGCGCCGGTGACGATGGCACTGCGTGAAGTGTTCGTGCTCATGGCAATCCTCGGGCAAATTTTGGTGGCGGTGCGGTATCGTAAGGTCATCACCCGACGAGCCCCACCATGACCGCAAAACCCGACGTGCTCACCGTCGCCAAGCTGGCGCCATTTCTGATGGAGCCGCTGCAAGGCGCGTTCACGGTCCATGACAACCCGGAAGGCGCGCCGTTGGATCGCATCCGCGGCATCTGCGGCAGCGGCGAATCGAAAGTGCCCGCGGCGCTGATCGCGCAACTGCCGGCGCTCGAGATCGTCTCGATCATGGGCGTCGGCTACGACGGCGTCGAGGTCGCGGCCTGCAAGGCGCGAGGCGTGATCGTGACGCACACGCCGGACGTGCTCAACGACGACGTGGCCGACCTGGCGATCGCGCTGGCGCTGAACATCGCGCGCCGCATCCCGCAAGCCGACCGCCATGTGCGCGCCGGCCAATGGCCGCAGGGCCCGATGCCGCTGGCGACCAAACTCTCCGGCGCGCGGATGGGCATCGTCGGCATGGGCCGCATCGGTCAGGCGATTGCGCAGCGCGCGTTGGGTTTCGGCATGAGCATCGCCTACACCGCGCGCAGCGCCAAACCAGAGTTGCCCTATGCGTTTCACGCCACGCCGCAGGCGCTGGCGGCGGCGAGCGACTTTCTCGTCGTCATCACGCCCGGCGGCGCGGCGACGCGCAAGATGATCGATGCCTCGGTGCTGCAAGCGCTCGGCCCCAAGGGCCACCTGATCAACGTCGCCCGCGGCTCGGTGGT
>JANMHY010000624.1:0-8240 GCA_031375525.1 Burkholderiales bacterium | reverse complement strand
TTCGAGCGCACGCGCGAGATCAAGAAGCGCTTCAAGAACTACGAGAAGTACCAGCCGCTGGTCGATCGCACGCTGGCGATGATCTTCGAAAAGGCCAGCACGCGCACACGCGTCAGCTTCGAAGCCGGCATGTACCAGATGGGCGGCTCGGTCGTGCACTTGACCACCGGCGACAGCCAGCTCGGCCGCGCCGAGCCGGTGGCCGACAGCGCGCGCGTGATCAGCCGCATGGTCGATATCGTGATGATCCGGACCTACGAACAAGCCAAGCTCGACGAGTTCGCCGCGCACTCGCGCGTGCCGGTCATCAACGGCCTGACCAACGACTATCACCCCTGCCAGGTGCTGGCTGATATCTTCACTTTCATCGAACAGCGCGGAGCGATCCAGGGCAAAACGGTGGCCTGGGTCGGTGACGGCAACAACATGGCCAACACCTGGCTGCAGGCCGCCGAGATCCTCGGCTTCAAAGTGCATGTCAGCACACCGAGCGGCTACGAGATCGACCCCACGGTGGCCGGCATCAAGAGCAGCGATTGCTACCGCGTCTTCAAAGACCCGCTCGAAGCCTGCCGCGGCGCGCACCTCGTCACCACCGACGTCTGGACCAGCATGGGCCAAGAGGCCGAGAACGCTGCGCGCGTGAAAGCCTTTGCCAACTGGTGCGTCGATGAGCGCCTGATGGCGGTGGCGCAACCCAACGCCCTGTTCATGCACTGTCTGCCGGCGCATCGCGGCGAAGAGGTTTCAGCGAGCGTGATCGACGGGCCGCAGTCGGTGGTCTGGGACGAAGCGGAGAACCGCATGCACGCGCAGAAGGCGCTGATGGAGTACCTGCTACTGGGGCGCATCGGCTAGGGCCTGCCAACGCTATCGGAGGGCTCGCGCAGGGCAGCCACGGGCCACAGGGCTAGGCGCGCGCGAGGCCGTGTGCCGTGTGCACACAACGAGCGCGCAACAACGCCCTGTGGCCCGTGGCTGCCCGGCCCGTTGGGTGATCTCGCCAAACAGCCGCCAGCCGCGTTGCAAATCCTCGCCATAGCAGCCGCTATGTCTGCGGTTTGCGCCTTGCTGGCGGCTGTTTGGTGAGTCACGCGGGCCCACCGATAGCGTTGACAGGCCCTGGCAGCAGATAGCGCTGCATGCCCTGGCGCAAGTCATCGGGCAACGGATGCGGCTTGTGCGTCGCCAGCGAGGTGCACACCAGCACCTGCCTGAAGCGCGCGCGCAACTCGTCGCCGCACAGGAACGTCACCGCCAACTCGAACGACGTGCGGCCGAGCTTGGCCACCGCAACGCGCTGGCGCAGCACGTCGCCGTGACGGCTGATCGCCGTGAAGTCGCACTCGAGCCGCACCGTCGGCACGCCCAGGCGGCGCACGCCGATGAACTCGTGGTACGGAACGCCCAAGGCTTCGGTGAACCAGCGCTCGTGCAGCGTATTGAGCATCACCAGGTACTGCGGGAAGAAGACGATGCCCGCCGGATCGCACTGGGCAAAGCGGACCGTGTCTTTGACCTCGAACACCTCAACCGCCATCACGCTGCTCCTTCAGTCGCACGGCCTCTATCATCGCCGCATGTCAGCTCGGATCTGGGATATCTCGCCACCGCTGCACGCGAGCTCGCCGGTGTTTCCCGGCGACGCGCGCTACGAGCAGCGCTGGGCGGCGACGATCGGCCCAGGCTGCCCGGTCAACGTCAGCACGATCACGCTGTCGCCGCACACCGGCGCGCACGCCGACGCACCGCTGCACTACGACGCCGACGGCGCAACGGTCGGCGCGCTCGATCTGTCGCCCTACCTCGGACCCTGCCGCGTGATCCATGCGATCGGCGTGGCACCGCTGATCGAATGGCAGCACATCGCGCATGCGATCGACGCGCGATTGCCAACGCGCGTGCTCGTGCGCACCTACGAGCGCATGCCGATCGACCGCTTCGATGATGCGCTCGCGGCCTATGCGCCCGAGACGATCGAACGCCTAGCCGACCTCGGTGTCACGTTGGTCGGCATCGACACCGCCAGCATCGACCCGGCCGACAGCAAGTCGCTCAACAGCCATCAGGTCATTCGTCAACGCGGCTTGCGCGTGCTCGAAAATCTCGTGCTCGACGACGTGGCGGAAGGCGACTACGAGTTGATCGCCTTGCCGCTCAAACTCATCACCGCCGACGCGAGCCCCGTTCGCGCAATCTTGCGCGAACTGGTCAATGACCGCGCGCTCCTTCGATCACTGCCATGAACCGATCCGACTGCGAACACCTCGACGCACAAGACCCGCTGGCCGCACTGCGTGATCAGTTCGCGCTGCCGCCGAACAAGATCTACCTCGACGGCAACTCGCTCGGCGTGCTGCCACGCGCCACCGCGCGGCGCGTTGCCAACGTCGTGCAGCACGAGTGGGGCGAGCACCTGATCGAGAGCTGGAACACGTCGCATTGGATCGACCTGCCGCAACGCATCGGCAACAAGCTGGCCAAGCTCGTCGGCGCGGGCACCAACGAGATGGTCGTCGCCGACTCGACGTCGGTCAATCTGTTCAAGGTGCTGTCGGCGGCGCTGTCGATGGCACGCGCCGATGCGCCGCAGCGCCGCGTGATCCTCTCCGAGCGCGACAACTTTCCGACCGATCTCTACATCGCCGAGTCGCTGGCGCGCGAGCGTGGGTTCGAGTTGGTGCTGGCCGACGCGCCGGAGCACATCGAGCCGCGGCTGACGGCAGGCGATGTCGCCGTGCTGATGCTGACGCAGGTCAACTACCGCACCGGCCGCCTGCACGACATGGCCGCGCTCACCGACGCGGCGCACAACGTCGGCGTGCTCGCAGTCTGGGATCTGGCGCACAGCGCCGGCGCGCTGCCGGTGCGCTTGAAGCGCGACGACGCCGACTTTGCTGTCGGCTGCGGCTACAAGTACCTGAACGGCGGCCCCGGCGCCCCCGCTTTCGTCTGGGTGCATCCGCGCCATGCCGAGCGCTTCTGGCAGCCGCTGGCCGGTTGGATGGGCCACGCCGCACCGTTCGCCTTCACACCCGGCTACACGCCGGCGCCCGGCATCGCGCGCTACCTGTGCGGCACACCGCCGGTGCTCTCGATGGCCGCGCTCGAATGCGGCATCGACAGCGTGCTCGCCGCCGAACCGCTGGGCGGCATGGACGCGCTGCGCAGCAAGTCGCTGGCGTTGACGGAAGTCTTTGTGCGCTTGATCGCCGAGCGCTGCAACGGCCTCGACGTGATCACGCCGCACGAGTCGCAACACCGCGGCAGCCAGGTGTCATTGACGCGCAGCGAAGGCGCCTACGCCATCGTGCAGGCGCTGATCGCGCGCGGCGTCATCGGCGACTTCCGCGCACCCGATGTGCTGCGCTTCGGCTTCACGCCGCTGTACTTGCGCTTCATCGATGTCTGGGATGCGGTCGAGCATTTGCATCAGGTGCTCGAATCCGGCGAGTGGAAGCAGGAGCGCTTCAACAAGAAGGCGGCCGTGACATGACCGGGCGCCGCACGGCCGCTCCGAAGGCGACCGCTCCCCCTCGGGGGGACGACCCGGAGGGTCTAGGGGGCTCTATTCACCACGACGCCAAGCTCGACTTCGCCAAGGACATGAGCTACGGCGATTACCTGCACCTCGACCAGGTGCTCGCAGCACAGCACCCGCTCTCGCCCGACCACAACGAGATGCTGTTCATCATCCAGCACCAGACCAGCGAGCTGTGGATGAAACTGATGCTGCACGAACTCGAAGCGGCGATGGCGCACGTCGCGGCCGATCAGCTCGGCAGCGCCTTCAAGATGCTGGCGCGCGTCTCGCGCATCATGGAGCAGCTCGTGCATGCGTGGGATGTGCTGGCAACGATGACACCGCCCGAGTACAGCGCCATCCGGCCCTACCTGGCCAACTCGAGCGGCTTTCAGAGCTGGCAGTACCGCTGCATCGAGTTCCGTCTCGGCAACAAGAATGCGGCGATGTTGAAGCCGCACGCCCATGCGCCCGAACGCCTGGCGCAGGTGGCTGCGGCGCATGCCGCACCGTCGCTCTACGACCAAGCACTGCGCCTGCTGGCGCGGCGCGGTATCGCCGTACCCGCCACGCACACCGAGCGCGATTGGACGCAGCCCTATGCCGCCAGCGCCGAGGTCGAGCAAGCCTGGCTCGTCGTCTACCGCGAGCCGCAAACACATTGGGACCTGTACCAGCTCGGTGAAGAACTGACCGACCTCGAAGACGCGTTTCGCCTGTGGCGCTTCCGCCATGTGACGACGGTCGAGCGCGTCATCGGCTTCAAGCGCGGCACCGGCGGCACCGGCGGTGTGAGCTACCTGCGCAAGATGCTCGACGTAGTGTTGTTCCCGGAAATCTGGACGCTGCGCACGAGCCTCTAAGCGCGCAGTTTCCCCGCCGCCCAAAGAATCGCGCAGCCCGCCAGCGCCGCCACCACCGAGCCGGCGAGCACACCGAGCTTGAGGCGCGTCTCGAAGCTCGCGCCCTGCCCTTCGAAGGCGAGGCCGCCGATGAACAGGCTCATCGTGAAGCCTATGCCGCACAGCACCGCCACGCCGAAGAGCTGCAGCAGGCTCGCGCCCACCGGCGTCGCCGCGACACCGCTCTTGATCAGCAGCCACGCACTGCCGAACACGCCGACCGCTTTGCCGAGCACCAGGCCGGCGCCAATGCCCAGCGTCACCGGCTCGAGCAACGCCGACACGCTGGCGCCGGCGAGGTTGACGCCAGCATTGCAAAAGCCGAACAGCGGCAGGATGCCGAAGGCCACCCACGGATGCAGCGCATGCTGCGTGCGCTCCAGCGGCGAGGCGCCCGCCGCGTCACGCGCGGGAATCGCCAACGCGGTGATCACACCCGCCAGCGTGGCGTGCACGCCCGACTTGAGCACGAAGACCCAGATCACCAGGCCAACGGCGGCATAGACGTCGCTGCGCGTGACCCGCAGGCGGTTGAGCAGCAGCAGCACCGCGCCGCCCGCCGCCGCGCCGGCCAGCGCGAGCACGGAGAGTTGCTCGGTGTAGAACAACGCGATGATGATGATCGCGCCGAGGTCGTCGATGATCGCCACCGCCGTCAGGAACAGCTTGAGCGACGCTGGCACGCGCGAGCCGAGCAGCATCAGCACGCCGATGGCAAAGGCGATGTCGGTCGCCGACGGAATCGCCCAGCCGCGCAGCGCCTGCGCATCGCCCCAGTTCAAGGCCGCGTAGATCGCCGCGGGCACGACCATGCCGCCCAGCGCCGCGGCGGCAGGCAGCATCGCTTGGCGCGGCGACGCCAGCTCGCCTTCGACGAACTCGCGCTTGATCTCCAGGCCGACGAGAAAGAAGAAGACCGCCATCCACAGGTCGTTGACCCAGACCAGCAGCGGCTTCTCGAAACTCAGCCAGCCACCGACCGAGACGCTGCCCGGCATGCGCAAGAAGGCCTCGTAGGCCGGCGCGAGCGCCGTGTTGCTGACGACGAGCGCCAGCAGCGCAGCCGCGCCCAGGCACAGGCCACCGGCCGACTCGTGCGCGAAAAAACGCGCAAAGGCACTGGTTGTTGCATTCGCATCGCGTGGTTGCGACATGGGGGCCCTCCTGTGGGTGCGATGTTGCCGCACGGCCGACGCCCTTGCACTTTGCAAGGGCGGGCATGATGGGCGCATGAGCTCTTCAGACCGCTACGCACCGCCACGCACCGACGTGGCCGACATCGCTTCACACGACACACTGTTGCCGTCGCGCCCGCGCAGCGTCGCTTGGGCCTGCGTGCTCCTGCTGGCGTCGATGGCGGTCGGCTTGATCTCGCTGCTGCCCTTCGTCGATCCGCCGGTACCTGGCGAGCCGGCGGCCATGACGGCGATGATCTGGGGCATCACGCTCGTCTTTACCGCCCTCGAGTTGTGGCTGTTGCGCTGCGTCTGGCAACGCCGCAACTGGGCGCGCTGGGTGATGGTGGCGATGACGGTGGCAGGCATCGCGCTCAGCCTGCCGGTGATCGGCGAAGACTGGGCGCGCTCGCCGCTGGTCGCCGGCCTGGGCATCGCCGGTGCGGTGTTGAGCGCGGTCGGTGCGGCGCTGCTGTCGCTCGGTGCGTCGGCGCGCTGGTTCAGGGCTGCATCAAAAGCCTGAGTCGCCGGGAAGCTCTCCCGCGCACGCGGCGTAAACCCGATGGAGCCTGCGCCGCGGGCTCACCCTCGAGGAAAGTTCCATGTTGCTGAATCTGCTGACCCCACGCGGCCCGCGTCTGCCGCTGGCCTGCTGCATGGCCACCGCGCTCGGCCTGCTGGCCGCGCCGGCGCTGGCCGACGACTCACGCGACAACTCGCACCGGGGTGGCCGCATCGAAGCGCGCCTGAAAGGCTTCGCCGAAGTGCCGGCCGTGTCGTCGGCGGCCAGCGGACGTTTCAAGGCCCGCGTCGACAGCGCTTCGCAAACCCTGAGCTACGAGCTGTCGTTCAGCGGCCTCGAAGGCGACGTGCGCCAGGCGCACATCCATTTCGGCCAGCACGGCGTCAATGGCGGCATCATGGTCTGGCTCTGCCAGACCGCCGCCAATGTGTCGCCGGTGACCACGACGCCGCCGTGCCCGCAATCGGGCACCGTCAGCGGCGTGCTCACGGCCGCCGACGTCGTCGGCCCCGCCGGCCAGGGCATCGCCGCTGCCGAGTTCGCAGAAATGCTCAAGGCCATCGGCGCCGGCGTGGCCTACGCCAATGTGCACTCGTCGAAGTTCACCGGCGGCGAGATTCGCGGGCAGTTGCGCGACGACGACTGACAAGTTGCACTTCGCGCGGCCCGAGAACGGTGCCGCGCCGTCGCTCATGCTGGAGTACCAGAAATCGCGCCGTCGCCGCACCGCCCTCGGGCCAAGAGACAGTGTTGGTGTTCGTTGCTTCGAATACCAACAACCTCAACGGCAGGGCGACGGGTGGGGCGAATAGGCGCTGCCGAGAAGCGCAGGTTCTAGGTCGGCGCGTGTATTCACGCGCCTCGTGATCTGACTCACCGTGCCTGTTCGAACGCAGCGAGCAAAGCGGGCGCAGTGAGTTGCACGGTGCGACCTCGAACCGAGCATCGCAGGGGACCCGTAGCGCAGCGAAGGGCAAGCCTCTGAGCCCCGACTGCGCGCCGCCCGGCGTCTTGCTCGCGACCACCTCTCGCCATCTCTCGGTGCGCTGCGGAGTTGGCCTCGCTGGTACCTATCGATAAGACCTTAAGGCGCTATTTGGTCTTTTGTTCACGGATCGCATCGCTAGTCTTTTTGGACTGCTCCTCAATGGCCTCCCGGTCCTTGCGCACGAAGCCTGCCTCTACAACTTCTGCGCATCAAACGTATTGCACTGCTGCACGCTGCCGCTTTCCAACCCACGCTTGAACCACGTCATGCGCTGCTGGCTCGAGCCGTGCGTGAAGCTCTCGGGCCGCACCGTGCCTTGTGATTGGCGCTGCAGGTTGTCGTCGCCGATCTGACCGGCGGCATTCAGCGCCTCTTCCAGATCGCCGCGCTCCAACCAACCTTTGCTCTTTTGCGAATGGTTGGCCCAGACGCCGGCAAAACAATCGGCTTGCAACTCGACGCGCACCGACAGCGCATTCATCTGCTGCTCGCTCACACGGCCGCGCATGCCATCGACCTTGCCGGTGATGCCCAACTGGTTCTGCACATGGTGGCCGATCTCGTGCGCGACGACATAGGCCTGCGCAAAGTCGCCGGGCGAGCCCATGCGTGAGCGCAGCGTGTCGAAGAACTGCATGTCGAGATAAACCTTCTGGTCGCCCGGGCAGTAGAACGGCCCCATCGCCGACTGCCCGGTGCCGCAGGCGGTGCCGACCGCGCCGCGGAAGAGCACGAGCTTGGGCGCGCTGTAGCGTGCGCCCGCGCCTTGCATGACCTTGCCCCAGACCTCTTCGGTGTCGGCGAGCACGGTCGAAACAAAAGCTGCGGCGGCATCGTTGGCCGGCGGCTTGGCGGCCGGGCCTTGCGATTGCGGCGCCGCCTCCGGCCCACCGCCGCCGAGTGCCCACACGACCGCGGAGCGCGCGCGGGCGACGAGCGCTGGATCGAGATCGTCGATCTGCTGGATCATCTGTTCGATGACCTGCAACGCGCCCGGGTGTCGTCGCGCGAGGTTCTGCAGGATGGCGTCGAACAGCTCCGCATCCTCGCTCCAGGTCAGGAGGACGCGAAGTCGCGCCGACGTCTCGGCGCTGCTTCGGTCGTCGCCTGAGAGAAATCCGCCCAGATC
>JANMHY010000098.1:0-1706 GCA_031375525.1 Burkholderiales bacterium | reverse complement strand
GATGCAGGCATCGAACGCCAGCTCGCGGCCACCGGCGGTCGCGAGCCGGCCCTGCGCCGGTTGCAGCGCCGTCACGCGGTCGCGCAGAAAGCGGTGGCCGGCCTGCGCGACGATCGCGGCACGGTCCAGCCGCAGGCCCTGAGGCGTCTTCACGCTCGACAGGATTTCGTGAATGTTGGGCATCCACTCGAAGTGCTCGGTCGGGTCGATCAGCGTCACCGCATGGCGGCGCGACAACTTGATGGCGGCGGTGAGGCCGGCAAAATTGCCGCCGACGATGGCGATGCGCTGGCGCTTTTCGGTCATGAGGTTCCCTGTTGCGCCAGCGTGCCACTTCGGCACAGCGGCGGTTCGCCCGGGACCCTACCAGAGCGCGCCGAACTGCTGGCGCAAGGCCTCGATCTGCGCTGCGTCCAGCGCGGCCGGCCGGGGCTGGCAGAGCAGCCACAGCTTCGCGGTTTCTTCCAGTTCTTCGAGCACCGCGCTCGCCTCAGCCGGTGAGCCGTGCCACACGGTCGGCCCGAGCCGGGCCAGCATCACGGCGCGGAGCGGCGTGCCGCGCGCCGCCATGGCTTCAATACGTTGCGCCACGAGCTCGGCCACCTGCGGATCGCCCGGGCGGTGGTAGGGAATCAACGGCACGTGGCCGACCTTCATCACGAAGTACGGCGTGATCGGCGGCACGATGTCGTCCGCGCTCCAGACGCCTTGCAACGTGAGCGCGACCAGGTGCGTGCTGTGCGTGTGCAGCACGCAGCGCGCGTTGGGCGCGGCGGCGTAGATGCGCTGGTGCAGCGCCAGCGTCTTGCTCGCGCGGTCGCCGCTCGTCTGCACGCCGTCCGCGCCGACATGCGCGAGGCGCGCTGGATCGAGGACGCCGAGGCAGGCGTCGGTGGGTGTGATCAGGAACGACCCGTCGTCGAGCCTCGCGCTGATGTTGCCCGCCGTGGCGTGCACGTAGCCACGGTCGAACAACGACTTGCCGACGCGGCAGATCTCGTCACGCAACGAAGATGCGGCGCTCACTGGACAACCTTTGCGCTGCGCGCTCCGGTGCGAGCGCCTTCGGGCGGCCGGGCGGCGCTCATGCGTCGAACGGCAGACCGACGTAGTTCTCCGCCATCGCCGTGGTGGCGGCGCGCGACGAGACGAGATAGTCGAGCTCGGCGCGCTGCAGGCGCTGGCCGATGGCGCCGGTCTCAGGGAGCTTGTGCATCAATGACGTGAACCACCACGAGAAGCGCTCCGCTTTCCAGACGCGCGACAGACAGCGCTCGGAGTAGCGGTCGATACCGTCGCTGCTTCTGTCGCGGTAGAACTCGATCAGCGCGCGCGAGAGAAAGCGCACGTCCGATGCCGCGAGGTTCAGGCCCTTGGCGCCGGTCGGCGGCACGATGTGCGCAGCGTCGCCGGCCAAGAACATCGTGCCGAAGCGCATCGGCTCGGCGACGAAGCTGCGCAGCGGCGCGATGCTCTTTTCGATCGACGGCCCGGTGACCAACATCTGCGCTGCCTGCGGGTCTAGGCGGCGGCGCAGCTCGTCCCAGAACGCATCGTCGCTCCATTCTTCGACCTTGTCTTTCAGCGAGCACTGCACGTAGTAGCGCGTGCGCGTGGCCGAGCGCATCGAACACAAAGCGAAGCCGCGCTCGTGGTTCGAGTAGATCAACTCGGGCGAAACCGGCGGCGTGTCGGCCAGGACGCCG
>JANMHY010000596.1:0-2435 GCA_031375525.1 Burkholderiales bacterium | reverse complement strand
ATGCACGACTGGCTGACCCGACTCGACGCGCAATTTCCCGTGCGCTACACCGCCTGGTTCCTGAGCGCGGTGTTGTGCCTGCTCGCTGCCTTCATCTGGATCGCCTTCGGCTTCGGCGGCTTCTGGGCGCTGTTCTTTCTGTTCTTCGTTGGCCTGGGTTTCCGTGACACGCGGCAGACGCGGCATTCGGTGCTGCGCAACTACCCGGTGATCGGGCACTTTCGGTTTCTGCTCGAGTTCGTCCGCCCGGAGATCCGCCAGTACTTCATCGAGAGTGACCGCGAAGCCGCGCCGTTTTCTCGCCAGCAGCGCTCTCTCGTCTATCAGCGCAGCAAGGGCCAGCAGGACAAGCGGCCGTTCGGCACGCAGCTCGATGTCGGCCAGCCGGGCTACGAGTGGATCAACCACTCGATCGCGCCGACCGTCGTCGCCAGTTCTGACTTCCGCATCACGGTCGGCGGCATGCAATGCACGCAGCCCTACAGCGCTAGTGTCTTCAACATCTCGGCGATGAGCTTCGGCGCGCTGTCGGCCAACGCCATCCTGGCGTTGAATGAAGGCGCCAAGCGCGGCGGCTTTGCGCACGACACCGGTGAAGGCTCGATCAGCGTGCACCACCGCGCCAAGGGCGGCGACCTGATCTGGGAGATCGGCTCGGGGTACTTCGGTTGCCGCAATGCCGACGGCACGTTCAACGCCGACAAGTTCGCCGAGAACGCGCGCACGCCGCAGGTGAAGATGATCGAGCTGAAGTTGTCGCAAGGCGCCAAGCCGGGACACGGCGGTGTGCTGCCGGGGGCGAAGGTGACGGCCGAGATTGCCGCCGCGCGCGGCGTGCCCGAGGGCCTGGACTGCATCAGCCCGGCGCGCCACAGCGCGTTCAACACACCGGTCGAGATGCTGCAGTTCATCGCGCGGCTGCGTGAACTCTCGGGCGGCAAGCCGGTCGGCTTCAAGCTGTGCATCGGCCATCCGTGGGAATGGTTTGCGCTGGCCAAGGCGATGCTGGAGACGCAACTGCTGCCCGACTTCATCGTCATCGATGGCGGTGAGGGTGGCACCGGCGCAGCGCCGCTGGAGTTCACGGATCATGTCGGCGCACCGCTGCAAGAAGGGCTCTTGCTCGTGCACAACACGCTGGTCGGCTTGAACCTGCGCCAGCGCGTCAAGCTCGGCGCAGCGGGCAAGGTCATCAGCTCGTTCGACATCGCTCGGCTGATGGCGCTGGGCGCTGACTGGTGCAATGCCGCGCGCGGCTTCATGTTCGCCCTGGGCTGCATCCAGGCCCAGGCCTGCCACACGGGGCATTGCCCGACGGGCGTGACGACGCAGGACCCGCAGCGCATGCGGGCCTTGGTGGTGCCGACCAAGGCCGAGCGCGTCTGGCGCTTTCACGAACAGACGCTCGAAGCGTTGAAAGAGATGGTGCAGGCCGCCGGCTTGAAGCACCCCAACGAGATCAGCGCACGCCACATCGTGCGCCGCACCGGCGAGCAGGAGGTCAAGCTGCTCATCAACCTGCTGCCGTTCGTCAAGCCGGGGTCGCTGCTCGCGGCGATGCACGGCGAGGCCGATTGGCCGCACAACGTTTATCGCGTGTACTGGCCGCAGTCGAGCAGCCAGACGTGGCAGTTGCAGAGTGCTTAGCCCTTCGGAGGCGCGCTGTCGATGAAGCTCTGCCGCAGCGCGAGCTTGTCGGCGAGACCCGCCAGCGACAGATGCCGCTTGCGCCAATCGATTTGCGGGAAGCGGAAGTCGAGATAACCGAGTGCGCAGCCGACGGCAATGTCGGCCAGCGTCAGGTGAATGCCGGCGCAAAACGGCTTGTCGCCGAGGCCCTTGGCCATTGCCGCCAATGCCGCATCGATCTTGCCCATCTGGCGGTCGATCCAGGCCTGGCTGCGCTCGGCTGGACTGCGGCCGGCCCAGGTTTGCTCCAGCCGCGCCAGCAGCGCCGCGTCCATCAGGCCGTCGGCCAGCGCTTCCCACGTGCGCACTTCGGCGCGCTCGCGGCCCGAGCCCGGAATCAGCTTGCCCACCGGCGACAGGGCATCCACGTACTCGACGATGACGCGCGAGTCGAAGACCGCCTCGCCGCCTTCCATGATCAGGCACGGCACCTTGCCCAGCGGGTTCGAGGCGACGATGGCGTCGTTGGCCCAGACGTCTTCGAGCACGAACTGGTAGTCGAGCTTCTTCTCGGCCATGACGATGCGGACCTTGCGCACATACGGGCTGGTGACGGCGCCGATCAGCTTCATTGCGGTCCTGTCGTGGTGAAGTGCGATCGATTCTAGCCAGCGCCCTGCGCCGGCCGACACCCCCTATTGGGTGCCGAAGATGCGGTCGCCGGCATCACCCAGGCCCGGCAGGATGTAGCCGCGCTCGTTCAGACAGCGGTCGATGGCGCAAGTGGTGATGGGCACGTCGGGGTG
>JANMHY010000669.1:0-4091 GCA_031375525.1 Burkholderiales bacterium | reverse complement strand
GAGCTGAAGACGCCGCACGCGCAACGTGCCCTGCTCGTCGCTGCACGCGCCGCCAAAGAAGCCTTGAGCGACGCAGACGCAGTCACTCTGCGCAGCGGCGCGCTCACGCAAACCGTCACCCGCGCACAACTCGATGCGCTGTGCAAGCCGCTGATCGACCGCACGCTGGCCGCCGTGAAGCGCGTCCTGCGCGACGGCGGTGTGACCCGCGCCGATGTGCAGGGCGTCGTCATGGTGGGAGGATCGACGCGCATGCCGGCCGTGCGCACGGCGGTCGGTGAGCTGTTTGGCCGCGAGCCGCTGATCAACTTGAACCCCGACGAAGTCGTCGCCGTTGGCGCCGCGATCCAGGCCAACGCGCTGGCCGGCAACTCGCGCGACGGCGAGATCCTGCTGCTCGACGTGATCCCGCTGTCGCTCGGCCTGGAGACGATGGGCGGCCTGGTCGAGCGCATCGTCGAGCGCAACAGCACGATCCCGGTGGCCAAGGCGCAGGACTTCACGACCTTCAAGGACGGGCAAACCGCGCTGGCGCTGCACGTCGTGCAGGGCGAGCGCGAGTTGGTGGCCGATTGCCGCTCGCTGGCGCGCTTCGAGCTGCGCGGCATCCCGCCGATGGTAGCCGGCGCGGCGCGCATCCGAGTGACGTTCGAAGTTGATGCCGACGGCCTGCTTGCGGTGTCGGCGCGCGAGCTGACCAGCGGCGTCGAGGCCAAGGTCAGCGTCAAGCCGAGTTATGGCCTGGCCGACGACGACATCGCGCGCATGTTGAAGGAAGGCTTCGGCGCCGCTGAAGTCGATGCCGCGGCACGCGCGTTGCGCGAAGCGCGTGTCGATGCCGAGCGCATGGTGCTGGCCACACGTTCCGCGCTGGCGGCCGACGCCGAACTGCTGTCGGCCAGCGAGCAGGCAGCGATTGCCACGTTGCTGACCAGCACCGAAGACATTGCCCGTGGCGACGACCATCAGGCCATCAACGACGCCGTCAAAGTCTTGGCCGATGGCACCGAACACTTCGCCGCAATGCGCATGAACCGCGGCATCCGCGCCGCGCTCACCGGCCGCAGCGTGGAAGAAATCTGATGCCCGTCATCCGCATCCTCCCCCACGCCGAGTACGCGCCCGAGGGCAAGTCCATCGAAGCAGGGTCCGGCACTTCGTTGTGCGAAGCGATGCTCGAGCACGGCATCGAGATCGAACACGCCTGCGAGATGAGCTGCGCCTGCACCACCTGCCACGTCATCGTGCGCGAGGGCTTCAACTCGCTGGGCGAGATGGACGAGAGCGAAGAGGATCTGCTCGACCGCGCCTGGGGGTTGGAGCCGACATCACGGCTGTCATGCCAAGCCATCGTGTCGAACGCCGACGTGACGATCGAGATCCCGAAGTACTCGATCAACCACGCCAAAGAAAAACACTAGACGCCAAGCGGCGTCGCGCGTCGAGGTCAGAGCTTCGTGTGGTCGGCACCGAACACGGTGCGCAGCCAATCGCCCACCGGGCGGATCGTCGTGTCGAAGAAGGAGTCGGTCTCGTCTTCGCGATCGACCAGCACGCCCAGGCCGTCGAGCATGTGCAGGAACTGGCGCACCTCGGGCTTCGTGCCGCCGCTGGACAACACCAGACCGGACAAGCTCATGTAGCGGTGCGACAGATCGCTGAGCATGCGGCGGTACACCGTGCGGTGGTACGCCGCAGGCAGTTCAGGCCACGCCGCCAGCTTGTATTGCTTCATGTTCGGTCGGACCGGCTGCTTCTGCGGCCAGTCCATAAGACTCCTTGGTGCGAAGGTTACATTCGACCGATGATGCCGACCAAGGACTTAAGGGGGTTCCCAGGGTTTGTTCTGATGCGCACGTGTGTCGGTTTGCAAGCGCCGTGGTGAACTTCACAGCATGTGCGCCCTATCTGTAACCGCCGCATGAAGGTCCTGGGCATCGAGTCGTCTTGCGACGAGACCGGCGTGGCGCTGGTGCAGGCTGTGGGCGAAGGCACGCCGCAGTTGCTCGCGCACGCCTTGCACAGCCAAGCCGAGATGCACCAGGCCTTCGGCGGCGTCGTGCCCGAGCTGGCGTCGCGCGATCACATCCGGCGCGTGTTGCCTCTAGCGCGGCAGGTCATGCAGCTAGCCGGCTGCGCGCTGTCCGATCTCGATGTCGTGGCTTACACGCGCGGGCCTGGTCTGGCCGGCGCGCTGCTGGTCGGCGCGGGCGTGGCCGCGTCGCTTGCCGCGGCGCTGGGCAAGCCGCTCGTCGGCGTGCATCACCTCGAAGGGCATTTGCTGTCGCCGTTTTTGTCGGCCGACCCGCCGCGTTTTCCTTTCGTGGCCTTGCTCGTCTCCGGCGGCCACACGCAACTGATGCGGGCACAGGCCGTCGGCGAGTACGAACTGCTCGGCGAGACGATCGACGACGCTGCCGGCGAGGCCTTCGACAAAAGCGCCAAGCTGCTCGGCCTGGGTTATCCGGGTGGGCCGGCGCTGGCGCGGCTGGCGCAGCAGGGCGATGCGGCGGCCTTCAATCTGCCGCGCCCGCTCTTGCACAGCGGCGACCTGGATTTTTCGTTTGCCGGCTTGAAGACCGCGGTGCTGACGCAGGTGCGCAAGTGCGACGTGTCGGGCGCTGTGAACTGGCGCGCCGATCTCGCGGCAGCGACCGAAGCCGCGATCGTTGAGGTGCTGGTGAAAAAGTCGATGCGCGCGCTGCGCGATACGGGCTTGTCGCGACTCATCGTGGCCGGCGGCGTCGGCGCCAACACGCGACTGCGCGAGCAGTTGAACGCCGCTTGTGCGAAGGTGCGCGCGCAGGTGCACTACCCCGAGCTGCATTTGTGCAGCGACAACGGCGCGATGATCGCGCTGGCCGCGGCGATGCGCGTGCAGGCCGGGCGCACGCAGCCGCAACGCGACCTCACGTTCGAGGTGAAGCCGCGCTGGGCGCTCGATCAGATCAATTGATCTCGGGCCAGCGCCGGGCCGCTCCCAAGCGTCGGCCCGAGCCTCCCCTTGGGGGAGTGACCGCGAAGCGGGCGAGGGGTCAATTGACCATCAGGTGCTTCGCGGCAGCAGCACGCTTCTTGGCCAGCGAGAGCGACAGCACACCGCTGTCGAGCTTGGCCTGCGAGGCGTCTTGATCCACTTCCTCCGGCAGCGTGAAGCTGCGCGCGAAGCTCTGCGACGAACGCTCGCGGTAAATCAGGCGCTCGCCGTCTCTCTTTGCTTCTTCGCGCTGCGCCTGCGCACTGACGCTGACGCGGCGGCCGTCGATCGTGATCTTCACGTCGTCCTTGGCCACCCCGGGCAGGTCGATGGCCACGGTGTAGCCGCCTGCGGTCTCGGCCACGTCGAGCGAGGGGCTGCGCAGCGCCGGCTCGGCGCCGAACGCGTTGTCGAACAAGCGGTCGATGGACCGCGACAGATCGGAAGCAGAGCGGGCAACAGGAACGAGCAGCATGGTGAACTCCTAGAATGATGGTGAGCGCCGATGTGGCCCTCATGCCGCTGAAACTTGGAGCGGCTTTTCTGTTTTCAAGACCAAGAAATCAATATGACCCCACTTCGCCTCCATCGACGCCACACGCTGGTTTTGGCTGCCGCCGCTGCCTGTGGCGTTGCCAACGCGCAGACCCCAGCCGCGCCGATTCGCATCGCGCTGATCGAAGGTTTGTCGGGACCGTTTGCAAATGCGGGCGAAGCAGTGTTTCGCAACCTGTTGTGGGCCACCGAGCGCGTCAATGATCGCGGTGGCGTGAAAGTGGGCAGCGCTTCGCGGCGGCTGGAGATCGTGCGCTTCGACAGCGAAGGCAACACCGAGAAGGCGCTGTCGCTGCTGCGCTCCGCTACCGACCAAGGCATCGGCTTTGTCGCCCAGGGAAACAGCTCGGCCGCCGCGGCGGCGCTGATCGAAGCGCTGGACAAGCACAACGAGCGCGAGCCGCAGCGGCGCGCGCTGCTGCTGAACTACTCGGCCGTTGATCCGACGCTGACCAACGAGCGTTGCAGCCCGTGGCACTTTCGCTTCGACGCGCATGCCGACATGCGCCTGGCCGCGCTGGTCGAGGTACTACGCGCTGACGCCTCGCTGAAGAAGGTC
>JANMHY010000668.1:0-2469 GCA_031375525.1 Burkholderiales bacterium | reverse complement strand
CTGTCGCGGCTCAGTCAGCGCTCCGTGATCGCGGCCAGCAGCAGCGACAACGTGGCCCTGGAGGGCTACAACGGCCACGGCGTGTTCTCGTGGGTGGTGCTCGACGCGCTGGACCGTGCCGACTACGACGACAACGGCGCGGTGGACGTGACCGACATCGCCACCCACGCGCGAAAACACGTGCCCGCGATCACCGAGACCGTCTTCAAGTACCGGCAGAAACCGACGCAGAACACGCCGGGCGAGCCGTTGCCCGGGGCCGGCCCGTGGCTTAATGGCAAGTTGGCCGCTCGCCAGGTGACTGCGGCGGCGGGGGGCGATAAGCGCGGGCCGCCGCAACACTCGCGTGATGCTGTCAGCTCACTTCACATCGAACCGATCCAGGTTCATCACCTTCGTCCAGGCCGCGACGAAGTCCTTGACCAACTTCTCCTTCGCGTCGGCACTCGCATAGACCTCGGCCAGCGCGCGCAGCACCGAGTTCGAACCGAAGGCCAGGTCCACGCGTGTGGCGGTCCACTTGGTTTTGCCGCTCTTGCGGTCCTTGCCCTCGAAGCCGCCGCCGGCCGGCTTCCACTCGGTGCTCATGTCGAGCAGGTTGACGAAGAAGTCGGTCGACAGCACGCCCGGCTTGTCGGTGAAGACGCCATGCTTGCTGCCGCCGCTGTTGGCGCCGAGCACGCGCAGGCCGCCCACCAGCGCCGTCATCTCGGGCGCGGTCAGCGTCAGCAGTTGCGCTTTGTCCACCAGCAGGTTCTCGACGAGCAGGTTGCCCGGGCCCTTGAAGTAGTTGCGAAAGCCGTCGGCCACCGGTTCCAGTACGGCGAAGGACTCGACGTCGGTCTGCTCCTGCGTTGCATCGACGCGGCCGGGCGCGAACGGCACCTCGACGGCCACGCCCGCCGCCTTGGCCGCCTGCTCGACGCCGACGCTGCCGGCCAGCACGATCACGTCGGCCAGCGAGAGCTTGCCCGACGCCTTCTGGACCTCTTGCAGCTTGCCCAGCACCTTGGCCAGCTCGCCCGGTGTGTTGGCCTCCCAGCTCTTCTGCGGCGCCAAGCGGATGCGCGCGCCGTTGGCGCCGCCGCGCTTGTCGCCGCCGCGGAAGGTCGAAGCGGAGGCCCAGGCGGTGGACACCAGTTGCGCCACCGTCAGGCCGCAGGCGGCGATCTTCGCCTTCGCGTCGGCGATGTCGGCGGCCGTGGGCTTTTGCGTGGCTTCGGGCAGCGGGTCTTGCCAGATCAGCACTTCTTTCGGCACCTCGGGGCCGAGGTAGCGCACGCGCGGGCCCATGTCGCGGTGCGTCAGCTTGTACCAGGCGCGCGCGAACGCATCGGCCAACTGGTCGGGGTTGGCGAGGAAGCGGCGCGAGATCTTCTCGTAGGCCGGATCCATGCGCAGCGACAGGTCGGTCGTCAGCATCGTCGGCCGGCGCTTCTTGTTCTTGTCGTGAGCGTCCGGGATGATTTCGCCAGCGTCCTTGGCCACCCACTGGTGTGCACCGGCGGGGCTCTTGGTCAGCTCCCATTCGAAGCCGAACAGGTTCTCGAAGTAGTTGTTGCTCCACTTCGTCGGCGTGGTGGTCCAGGTGACTTCGAGGCCGCTGGTGATGGTGTCGGCGCCCTTGCCGCTGCCGTGGCTGTTCCGCCAGCCGAAACCCTGGGCCTCGATGCCGGCCGACTCGGGGTTAACCGCCACGTTCGACGCCGGGGCGGCACCGTGGGTCTTGCCGAAGCTGTGGCCGCCGGCGATCAGCGCGACGGTTTCTTCATCGTCCATCGCCATGCGGGCGAACGTTTCGCGGATGTCGTGGGCCGCGGCGATCGGGTCCGGGTTGCCGTCCGGGCCTTCGGGATTGACGTAGATCAGGCCCATCTGCACCGCGCCCAGCGGCTTGGCCAGGTTGCGCGAGTGCATGTCGCCGTCGGCATCGTCGTCGGACACCAGCACGGCTTCGCCTGGCTCGCCTTTCGAGCCGTGGGCGTAGCGCACGTCGGCGCCGAGCCAGGCGGCCTCGCCGCCCCAGTTGACGTCGTGATCGGGCTCCCACACGTCGGGGCGTCCGCCGCCGAAGCCGAAGGTCTTGAAACCCATGCTCTCCAGCGCGACGTTGCCGGCGAGGATCATCAGGTCGGCCCAGGAAATCTTGTTGCCGTACTTCTGCTTGATCGGCCACAGCAGGCGGCGCGCCTTGTCGAGGCTGACGTTGTCGGGCCAGCTATTGAGCGGCGCGAAGCGCTGCTGGCCGCGCCCACCGCCGCCGCGGCCATCGTGGATGCGGTACGTGCCGGCGCTGTGCCACGTCATGCGCACGAACAGCGGCCCGTAGTGGCCGAAGTCGGCCGGCCACCAGTCCTGCGAATCGGTCA
Source organism: Burkholderiales bacterium (assembly GCA_031375525.1). Taxonomy (GTDB): domain Bacteria; phylum Pseudomonadota; class Gammaproteobacteria; order Burkholderiales; family Burkholderiaceae_C; genus CADEEN01. Next base: position 100 of record JANMHY010000668.1, on the reverse strand, counting down.
TCAGCGCCGTCAGGTCCTTCTTCAGCGCGGCGTAGTCGAGTTTCTTGAATTCTTCGGCGTAGTCGAACTTCTCGCCCAGCGGGTTGGACTTGCTCGAATG
>JANMHY010000664.1:0-1506 GCA_031375525.1 Burkholderiales bacterium | reverse complement strand
CTTGAAGCGGTGCGTGATCAGCTTCGCCGCATCGATGCGCTTGGCCTGCACAGTGTCGAGCAGCATCGGGATCGAGACCGTGTCGACCAGGCGCGTCGTGATCGTCACGTTGTGCGACCACAGGCGCTCCAGATGCAGATCGACCTTGCTGCCATGCACGCCGACGTTGGCGATGGTGCCGCCCGCTGCCACCACGTCCTCGCATAGCGTGAACGTGGCCGGGATGCCGACCGCTTCGATCGCGGTGTCGACGCCGCGGCCGCAGGTCAGCGCCATCACCTTCGCGGCAGCGTCACCGCCCTTGCTGTTGACGGTGTCGGTGGCGCCGAAGCGCTTGGCCACGGCGAGGCGGTTGTCGTCGAGATCGACCATGATGATCTGCGACGGCGAATAGAGCTGCGCCGTCAGCAGCGCCGCCAGGCCGATCGGCCCCGAGCCGACGATGGCCACGCTGCCGCCGGGCTGCACCTTGCCGTTCAACACGCCGCACTCGAAGCCGGTGGGCAGGATGTCGGAGAGCATCACCAACGCTTCTTCATCGGCGCCGGCGGGAATCGGGTACAGGCTGGTGTCGGCATGCGGGATGCGCACGAACTCGGCCTGCGTGCCATCGATCTTGTGGCCGAGGATCCAGCCGCCCGTCGTGCAGTGCGAGGTCATGCCCTTGCGGCACGGCACGCAGCGGCCGCAGGCGCTGATGCAGGAGATGAGCACGCGGTCGCCGGCTTTGAACGAGGTCACGCCTTCGCCCACCGAATCGACGATGCCGACACCTTCGTGGCCGAGGATCGTGCCCGGCTTGCACGCCGGCACATCGCCTTTGAGGATGTGCAGATCGGTGCCGCAGATCGTCGTGCGCGTGACCTTGACGATCGCATCGGTGGGCAGCGTGACGGCGGGCTTGGCACTGTCTTCGAGTGTCTTCTTGCCGGGGCCGTTGAAGACGTGGGCTTTCATTGTGTGACACTTTCAATGGAGGAATTCGAAATCGATGAAGCCGCGTTCGACGTCGGTCGAGACGAGCTTGACCTGCACGCGCTGGCCGATGTCGAGCTGCGACACGCGACCGGTCAACATCCCTTCCACCGGCGGTGCGAGCGTGCGCACCCAGGTGTTGCGGTCGGTGCGCCCGGTGACGATAGCGTCATAGCGCTGGCCGACATGCGATTCGAGCAGCAGCGCGGCCTCGCATTTGCGCAGCTTGCGCTCGACCTTTTGCGCCGCGTCCTCCTGCTCGGTGCAGTGCGCCGCCAATGCCGTCAACTCGGCGCCGCTATAGGGCGGCGCGCTGCCGACCAGCGCTGCCTTGACCAGGCGCAAGGTGATGAGATCGGGGAAGCGCCGGTTCGGCGCCGTCGAGTGCGTGTAGTCGCGCACCGCCAGGCCGAAGTGGCCAACGGGTGCCGCGCCGGCTTGCTCGACGACGTACTCGCCCGAGCCCATCAGCTTGACGATCACCAGCGACAGGTCGGGGAAGCGCATCGGGTCGGCCTGGCGGCGCTTGGC
>JANMHY010000524.1:0-4552 GCA_031375525.1 Burkholderiales bacterium | reverse complement strand
CGCATGTGATGACAGCCCCCCGGTTCACCTTCAGTGAACCGACCCCCCGTGGGGGTCGCGCCATCGCGTGGGCGCGGCCCCGCGCTGCGGCCCCTGGATCATGAAGCCCTCATTGCAGGTCAGGCTGTCGCAGCATCTCGCGCTGACGCCGCAACTCCAGCAGTCGATCCGGCTGCTGCAACTCTCAACGCTCGAGTTGCACCAGGAAGTCGAGCAGATGCTCGAGCAGAACCCGTTTCTCGAAGCCGAGGAAGAAACGCCGACGATCGACGAGCCGCCGCCGCCCGAATACACCGCGCCGCAGCGTGACGAGTACGTGGCCTCCGACGAAGGCCGCGACGACACGCAGGCGCCGGTCGATGCCGCCGAGTTCGGCACCACCGAACGCGAGGACTGGTCCAACGGCACCGAAGGCGATGACTTCGACGGCGTGCGCGAGCTGCCGTCACTGAACGGCAGCGGCACCGGTACAGGCAGCAGCGGGGGCGACGACGATTTCGAGCCGCAGGAGCGCAACGCACACGGGCCCACCCTTGCCGAGCACCTGGTGCAGCAGCTCGCCGGCATGCGCCTGTCGCCCGAGGAGCGTGCAGCGATTCATGTGCTGGTGGAGTCGTTGAACGAAGACGGCTACCTCGCCGATTCACTCGAAGAGATCGCCGCCGGCCTGCTTGCTGACGACGCCGATGATGATCAACGCGAGCTGATAAGAGAGCGCTTGCAGGTGGCGCTGAAATGGCTGCAAAGCCTGGAGCCGATCGGCATCGGCGCGCGTGACCTGCCCGAGTGCCTGACGCTGCAACTGCGCGCCTGCGAACGCTGTGAAGCGCAGGCCGTGGCGATCATCATCTGCAAGCAGCACCTCGACCTGCTGGCGCGGCGCGACTTCAAGAAGCTCGCGGCGGCCACCGGCGCCGACGACGAACTGCTCAAGGCCGCGCAAGTGCTGATCGTGCACTGCGAGCCCAAGCCGGGCCGCCCGTTCGGCCGCTCCGAAGGCGCACCGGTGGTGCCCGACGTGATCGTGCAGAAGGCCGGCCGCAACTGGCGCGTCGTGTTGAACCCGGACGTCATGCCCAAGCTGCGCATCAACGACCTCTACGCGCAGGCGATCAAGGGCGGGCGTGGCAGCAGCGGCTCGCCGCTCGCGGCGCGGCTGCAAGAGGCGCGCTGGTTCGTCAAGAACGTGCAGCAGCGCTTCGACACCATTGCGCGGGTGTCGCAAGCCATCGTCGAGCGCCAGAAGGGTTTCTTCACGCATGGCGAGATCGCGATGCGGCCGCTGGTGCTGCGCGAGATCGCCGATGAACTCGGCCTGCACGAAAGCACGATCTCGCGCGTCACCACCGCCAAGTACATGGCCACCCCGCTGGGCACCTTCGAGCTGAAGTATTTCTTCGGCTCGGGGCTGGCCACCGAGGCCGGCGGCAACGCGTCATCGACCGCGGTGCGGGCGTTGATCAAGCAGCTCGTTTCGCAGGAGAGCGCCGAAAAGCCACTGTCGGACAACCAGTTGTCGGAAATGCTCGGCGAACAAGGCATCACGGTCGCGCGGCGCACGGTGGCGAAATACCGCGAGGCGCTGAGGATCGCGCCGGCGAATCTCAGGCGGGCACTCTGAGCACTGCGCTTTTTCTTCCGTGCGCTCAAGGCGTCGAGTCCCTGCTCGCCGATGAGTGCAAGCGCCTGCTCGGCGAGAACGCTTCAGTGACCGAGCAGCGCGGCGGCGTCACTGTGCGTGGCGACGAGGCGACCGCGATGCGCCTGAACCTCGAAAGCCGTCTAGCGCAACGCGTGTTGTGGCCGCTCGCGCACGGGCCGTACCGCAACGAGCTCGAACTCTACGAACTCGCGCGCACCGTCAAGTGGACGGACTGGATCACGCCGCAGCAAACGCTGCGGGTGGACACGACCGCGCAGCGCTCACCGCTGCAGAGCCTGAACTTCGCCACGCTGCGCATCAAGGATGCGGTGTGCGACGTGCTGCGCGACGCCACCGGCGAGCGGCCGAGTGTCGACACGCGCGCGCCCGATTTGCCGCTGTCGCTGCACCTCACCGCCACGCATGCCACGCTGTACGCCGATACGTCCGGCGAGGCTCTCTTCAAGCGCGGCTGGCGCGATGCAGGCGCATTGAAAGGCGAAGCGCCGCTGAAAGAAACGCTCGCCGCGGCGATGCTGGCGGCGGCCGGTTGGCAGGGCCGCGCCGAAGACGGCCCGCTGTTCGACCCGTTCTGCGGCGCCGGCACGATCGCCATCGAAGCCGCGCAGATCGCTTGCGGCATCGCGCCCGGCAGCAACCGCCGCTTCGCCTTCGAGCGCCTGGCGCCGTGGCGCGCGCACCAGGCGGCGTGGCGCGAGATGCGCGAGGCCGCACGCACGCGCGTGCAGGCGAGCGCGGTGCCGATCTTTGCCGGCGATGTCAGCTTTCGCATGACCGATTTTGCGACGCGCAACGCCGATCGCGCCGGTGTCGCGCGCTCGATCGAATTCAAGACCGCCGACGCCTTGCAGCGCACTCCGCCGGCGCTGCGCGGCACGATGGTCTTGAATCCACCGTATGGCGAACGCATCGACGCCAAGGGCCAAGGTTCGGGCGCCGGCCGCCAGGCCATCGAAGGCAGTGGCACACCCGCCGACTTCTTCGCTGCGCTGGCCTCGCACTGGAAACGCCACTACCCCGGCTGGACCGCCTGGGTGTTGGCGCCCGAGATGAAGTTGCCGTCGCTGATGCGCCTGAAGGAAAGCCGCCGCGTGCCGCTGTGGAACGGGCCGATCGAATGCCGGCTGTTTCGCTTCGACATGGTGGCCGGCTCGGCGCGTGACTGAACGACAACCCCTCGCCCGCTGAGCGGGCACTCCCCCGAGGGGAGCTCAGGCCGACGCTTGGGAGCGGCCCGGCGCTGGCCTGAGCACGCGCCAACGCAAGCCTAGCGCGACAGCCCGCCGAGCTTTCCCAGGATCGCGCCGATGTCGCCCAGGCCGCCGCTGGGGATCGCGCCGTCGGGCGTGGCCTTGTCCACCATCTGCGGCAGCAACTGCGACAACTGGCCGAGCAGGTCGCCCTGGCCCATGCCGGTCTGCTGCGTCAGCTTGCCCAGCAGGTCGCCGCCGAGCACGTCGCCGAGCTGATCGGGCGAGATCGGCAGGTTCTCGCCCTTGCCGATCCACGAGTTCATGACGTCGCCCAAGCCGCCCTTCTGGAACTGCTCGGCCAAGCCGCCCAAACCACCGGCCGCGCCACCGCCGCCTGCCGCGCTCGGCCCGCCATGGCTGTTGGCGAGCATGCCGGCGACGATGTTGATCAGCGCACCGGCGCCGCCTTGCTGTTGCTGCTGCCCGCCGCCGAGCATGCCGCCGAGGACTGAATCGAGTAGGCCCATCGTGAACTCCTGATCGTCTTTTGTGAGGGGAGGGGCATTGTGGGCGTGCGCGCTGCATCCGCCAAGGGCGGGGCGGGAAACCACGCGGACAGCACGTGCGAGCGCTTCCTAAACTGCCGCCACACAACCCAGCGGAGAACAGCTCATGAGGCTCGGTATCAAAGCGATCTTGGGGGGCGTTGCGTTGATCGGCGCACTCGTTGCCGTCGGCGTGCAGGCCACCAACTACTCGGTGTGGATCAACGGCCGCACCGGCGGTGGCCAGCTCGGCAACCACGAGGACTTCAGCTACTTCGGTCCCGGCACCGTCAACGCCGGCGTCAACAAGAAGTCGGCGAACTGGGACGGCTACAACCGCGTTGCCGACCAGAATTACCTGATCCGTGATGCGCTCGATTGCTACTGCACGGGCCCCAACTGGTGCTACATCGCCGCGCACAGCGCCGGTAACTTGCAGATCGGCTATGCGCTCGACTTCTTCGGCAGCTCGCAGCGCGCGAAGAAAAACCCGACGCCGAACGCGCAGGGCCAATGCAACAACAGCGACGGCACGACGCAGACCGGCTGGAACATCAAGTGGGTCGATGTCGCCGGTGGTGCCGGCGGCGGCAGCGAACTCGCCAACGCCGGCGAATGGGCTCTGTCCGAGCCGCTGGTGTCGGACCTGAAGACGAGCACCGCGCGCGCGCTCTACAACCACAACAACACCCGCGGCAGCCTGTTCTACATGTTCGCCGGCGCCAAGGGCACGCTGTACTCGTTCCTGCTGCCGGGGCAAGACGACGAGGTCGTGGCCTACCACTCGGCCGGTGGCGTCTCGGGCACGGCGGGCGCGTCGTACTGCAACCCGTCCGACTGGTTCTGCAACGACCTCACGCTCGGCACCGCCAACAACCAGGGCGGCCGCGCCAAATGGGCCAACCACTCGGTGAAGTTCCGCGACGATGAGCAGAGCGTCAACCACTACAACCAAGGCAGTTGGGCCGGCATCGTCGGCAAGGTGCGCGCCGACATGGAAGCCAATGCAAGGTAGGCGCGTCAGCCCCATCCTGTTCTTCCGCCGCCGCTGGCAGTGGCTGCGTTGGGGTGCGCCCGCGGCGGTGGCGATCGGCGGCCTTCTCGGCTGGTGGGTGGTGGCGTGGCAGGCCGATGCGAAGAGCGACGCGCTG
>JANMHY010000458.1:0-2459 GCA_031375525.1 Burkholderiales bacterium | reverse complement strand
GCGTGCGAGGTCTTGCAGGCCGCGCTCCGTGTCGGCCACTTGCACACCGGGCAGGCCGGCTTCGGCGAGGCCGCGTTGCGCGAGCGCGGCCACCGCGCCTTTGGCCTTGGCTTCACCGAGCCTGTCGTGCGCGTCGAAGCGTTCGCCCTTCAAGGCAACGAACAGGTCGCCGGCTTGCAGCGTGCGCGTGTCGCTGTGCACGCGCAGGATTTGGAGCGCGCCGTCGCCGATCAGCGTCGAGCCCGGCAGCATCGCGTGCGCTTGCGCGAGCGTCATCATCGCGAATCCTTTGGCCCCGAGGGCGCTGCGCGCCCGCCCCCCGAGGGGTGTACCGGGCTTGGGGCGGCCCGGCGCCCGGCGCCCCGCTGCATCAACGCCTGCGTCGCCTCGATCACATCCGAGAACGGATGACGCACACCAGCAATTTCCTGGTAGTCCTCATGCCCCTTCCCGGCGAGCACGATCACGTCGCGCGGCGAGGCCTCGGCCACGGCTTGCGCAATCGCCAGGCGGCGGTCTTCGACAACCTCGGCGTGCGAACGATCGACGATGCCGGCGACGATGTTGGCGATGATCGACGCCGGGTTTTCGCGGCGCGGGTTGTCGCTGGTGACCACCACACGGTCGGCGCCCTTCGCGGCGATCTCGCCCATCAGCGGCCGCTTGGTCGCATCGCGGTCGCCGCCGCAGCCGAACAAGCAAACGAGGCTGCCACCCCGCGCTGCCGCGAGCGGCTTCAACGCGCCGAGCACTTTTTCCAGCGCATCGGGCGTGTGCGCATAGTCGACGACGACCTGCGGCGCGCCAATGCCATCACCGACGCGTTGCATGCGTCCCGGCACGGCAGTCAACTTCGGCACGACCGCGGCGGCATCGGCCAGCGGCACGCCGAGGGCACGCAACGCAGCCAACACGCCGAGCAAGTTGTGCGCGTTGTAGTCGCCGATCAGCGTGCTCGTCACCGGCGCGCTGTTCGCGCCTTCATGCAGCGTGAACGACAAGCCACCATCGCTGTAGCCGATGTCGCGTGCCACCAGCCGCGCCTCGCGCTCGGCCGAGACCGTCCACACATCGAGCGGGTTCGGCGCCAGCGCCTGCGAGAACTCGCGCGCCAGATCGGCGCCGCGTTTGTCGTCGATGTTGAGCACGGCGGCCTTCAGCCCCAGCCACGCGAACAGCTTGCGCTTGGCGGCCCAGTACGCGTCCATCGTGCCGTGGTAATCGAGGTGGTCGCGCGTGAAGTTGGTGAACAGCGCCACCGTGACGCGCAGGCCCGCCAGGCGCTGCTCTTCGATGCCGATCGACGAGGCTTCGATCGCGCAGGCGGCAAAGCCGTCGGCGACGAAGCGCTGCAGCTCGCTGTGCAGCTTCACCGGGTCGGGCGTCGTCAGCCCCGTGTACTCGATGCGCGACTCGCGGCCCGGCAGCGGCGGCTCGCCGATGCCGAGCGTGCCGACGACGCCGGCGCGACGGCCGAGCAGCGTCAGCGCCTGCGCGCACCACCACGCGGTACTGCTCTTGCCGTTGGTGCCGGTGACGGCCAGCATGTCGAGTGCGGCGCTCGGGTGGTCAAAGTAAGCATCGGCAATGATGCCGGCCTCGGCCTTCAGGCCGGGCAGCGAGGCGATGCGCGCGTCGTTGAAGCCGTGCGACTCGATGCCCTCGTGTTCGACGATGCAGGTTGTCGCACCCGCGGCGAGCGCGGCTGGCACGAAGCGCCGGCCATCGACGGCCTGCCCCGGCCACGCGATGAACGCATCGCCCGGTTGGACCTTGCGGCTGTCGGTTGTGAGCGTGCCCGTGACCCACGCGCGCAACCAGCGCGCGGCGGCTTCGGGGGATTTGAGCGCAGTGACGGCCACGCTAGAAGTTCTCCCCGACTGCGGGGCCGGCAACGATCTGCGGCTTCACATCCAGATTCGGCGGCACGCCTTGCGCACGCAGCGTCTGCGCCACCACACGCGAGAACACCGGCGCCGCGACCGCGCCGCCGTAATGCTTGCCGGCGCTCGGCTCGTCGACCATCACGGCGACGATCACGCGCGGCGCGTCGATCGGCGACAGGCCGACGAACCACGAGCGGTACTTGTCCTTCGCGTAGCCCACGCCTTCCTGCTTGTGTGCGGTGCCGCTCTTGCCGCCCACCGAGTAGCCCATCGTCTGCGCCAGCGGCGCGGTGCCCTCGGGGCCGGCCGCGAGTTGCAGCATGCCGCGCAGCGTGCGCGCGGTCTCGGCTTTGAAGACACGCTCGCCTTTCGGTGGCTGCGTTTGCTTGATCATCGTCACCGGAATCACCTCGCCGTCGTGCGAGAACACGGTGTACGAGCGCGCCATCTGCAACAGCGACGCCGACAGGCCGTAGCCGTACGCCAATCGAGACTGATCGACCGGCTTCCACGCCTTGGCCGGCCGCAGCTTGCCGCTGGCCACGCCGGGAAACGGCAGCGACGGCTTGATGC
>JANMHY010000394.1:0-2387 GCA_031375525.1 Burkholderiales bacterium | reverse complement strand
TTGGCGAAACGCACGATGCGGTCGGCGATGCCGCCGTAGAGCATCAGCTCGCCGGCGAAGACGAAGAACGGGATCGCCAGGAAACTGAACACCTGCATGCCGCCGACCATCTTCTGGAAGACGACAGCGATCGGCAGCCCGGCCGCGACGATGGTGGCCACCGATGACAGGCCGATCGCGAACGCGACCGGGACGCCGAGCAACAACAGCAGCGTGAAGCTCACGCCCAAGACAGTCAGTTCCATGAGCCCCCCAGCTCGCTGCGCTCGCGGCCCCCCGAGGGGGCGCGAATTGACTTGAAGCGGTTCTGCGTCAATTCCATGCCGGCTCCACGACGGTTCCGCGCGCCAGCGCGATGATGTGCTCGATCGAAAACAGCACGATCAGCGCGCCGGCAATCACTACCGGCAGGTAGTCGATGCCGTCGGTGATCGGCAGCATCGGTTTTTTCTCGTTCCACTTGGCGGCCATCCAGATCCAGCCGCCATAGACCATCAGCGCGCCGAAGCTGCCGACGAGGACATGGATCAAGACCTCGATGCGGTGCTGCCATTTCTCGGGCAGCAAGACCACCATCGATTCGAGGCCGATGTGTCCCGCGTCACGCACACCCACCGCAACGCCGAATGCCGTGACGAACAGCACCAGCACCAGCGCCAGCGCCTCAGCCCAGGTCGGCGTGTCGTTGAAGATGTAGCGGCCGATCACCTGCCACTGCACGCACAGGATGATGGCGATCAGCCCGATCACCGCGAGCACGAGGCACAGCTTGGACAGCGCGGCGCAGAGTTTGGTGTACATGGTGCCTTACTCCCTCTCCCTTCGGGAGAGGGTTGGGGTGAGGGTGGCCGCGGCCGGCGAAATTACTTGGTGTCTTGTGCGGCCTTGACCAGCCGCTTCATGTCGGGCGTGATCATGAACTTGTCGTACACCGGGCCCATCGCAGCCTGGAACGACTTCTTGTCGACGTCGGCGACGATCTCGGCGCCGGCGGCCTTGACGACGGCCAGCGACTTGGCCTCCTGCTCGTCCCACTTCTGGCGCTCGAAGGGCACCGACTCCTTGGCCGCGGCACGGATCATGGCCTGCTCGGCTGCGGGCAGCTTGTCCCATATCACCTTCGACATCACCAGGATCTCGGGCGCCATCGAGTGCTCGGTCTTGGAGTAGTACTTGACCGACTCGTAGTGCTTGGCGGTATCGAACGAGGGGATGTTGTTTTCGGCGGCGTCGATCAGGCCGGTCTTCAGTCCCATCAGCACTTCGCCGTACGGCATCGGCGTGGCGTTGGCGCCCATCGCGCTGATCAACGCGACCCACAGGTCCGATTGCTGCACGCGGATCTTCAGGCCCTTGGCATCGGCCACGGTCTTGATCGGCTTCTTGGCGTAGATCGAGCGCGCCCCGCTGTCGTAGAAGGCCAGGCCGATGAAGCCGGCCGACTCGCAGCTCTTCAGGATCTCGTCGCCGACCGGGCCGTCGAGCACCTTGCGCATGTGCTCGATCGAGTTGAAGAGGAACGGCATCGTCGGCACCTGGGTCAGCGGGCAGATCGCGTTCATCGGGCCGACGTTGACGCGCGTGAAGTCGAGCGCGCCGATCTTGACCTGGTCGATCGTCTCTTTCTCGCCGCCGAGGGCCTGCTTGTTGAAGACCTTGATCTTGTGTTTGCCGCCGCTTTTCTGCTCGAGCAGCTCGCTCATCTTCTTGACGGCCACCACCGTTGGGTAGTCGTCGGCGTTGTGGGTGTCGGCCGAGCGGAACTCGGTGGCCTGCGCGGTGCTTGCAAGCGCCAGTGCCGCAGCGGCGGCCAGCAGGGTCTGGATGAATTTCATTGGGATGTCTCCTCGAACGAATCGAAAAATGGACCTTGGGTTACGAAAGCGCCGCCTTGGTATTGCGCGGCAAGTTGGGTGGTGTCGATGGTGGGCTGGCGCGCCTCGGCTGCGGCTCGGTACTTGTCCGAACTGTCTTGCGGGCGGTAGCCGAGGTGCCGGGCGCTCGTGTTGTCCCAGAACACCGTTGCGTTGTCGCTCATGCCGTAGACGATGCTGTGGCCGACCACCGGCGCCGTCAGCGCGGCGACGATCAGGCGCTCGGTATCGTCGTAGCTCATCCAGGTGGCGAGCATGCGGCGGTCTTTGGGTTCGATGTACGACGAGCCGATGCGCAGGCTCACGGTTTCGATGCCGTGCTTGTTCCAGTACAACTGCGCCAGGTTTTCGCCGAAGGCCTTGCTCAAGCCGTAAAAGCCGTCGGGCCGCACCGGGTCTTGCGGCGTGATCACTTCGTCTTGGCGATAGAAGCCGGTGACGTGGTTCGAGCTGGCAAAGACGATGCGCTTGACGTTGTTCGCGCGCGCCGCTTCGTACAGGTTGACCATGCCG
>JANMHY010000366.1:0-7529 GCA_031375525.1 Burkholderiales bacterium | reverse complement strand
CACAAGTACGGCGGCACCTCGATGGGCTCCACCGAGCGCATCCGCAACGTCGCCAAGCGCGTCGCCAAATGGGCGCGGGCAGGGCACCAGATGATCGTCGTGCCCTCGGCGATGAGCGGAGAAACCAACCGCCTGCTCGGCGGCGACGAAGCGCTCTTCGAACGGCACCACGCCGATCACCGGCATGCCGTGCTGGCGGCAGTAGGTCTCGACCGCCTCGCGGTCGGCGTCGCCGCGAATCTTGTTGGCCACTGCATAGACATGCGGGATCTTCAGCTCGTTGGCCAGCGAGAAGGTGCGCGACGCCGCTTCGAGCGAGCGGTAGTAGGGCTCGGCGACGATCAGCATCGCTTCGACGTTGCGCGCGGTGCCGCGCTTCAGGTGTTCGAGGCCAGCCTCCATGTCGGTGATGGTGTGGTCGCCGGCATCGGTCATCTCCGCAATCAGCCCCCGCACAGCGCGGTGCGATGCGCACATGCATCCCGAGCCGGCGCTGCCGTCGGCCGGGCGGCCCATCACGATCAGCTGCACGCCGTCGGGCGCCTGTGCGGCGTATTCGCCGAGCACGCGCGCGCGGTCCATCGTCAGGCGCAGGCTCGCCTGGCCCGAAGGCGCCGTCACGTTCTCGACCAGCGACGACGGGATGTAGCGGATCTGGTCGGCATCGTCGCGCGACATGCCGAGCGTGAGCGCGAGGTTCGGATTCGGGTCGCCATCGATCGCCAGCACGCGGTGCTGCCGTTGGGCGAGCACCCGCGCCAGCGTTCCCGCCAGCGTGGTCTTGCCCGATCCCCCCTTGCCGACCAGCGCGATCTTCATGACGATCTCCTGAGGTGCGGCGAGTATAGGAACGCGGGTGGGCGCCCCATGTCGGCTAAACCCGCAACCCCATCGCGGCGAAAGGGTCGATGATGGCCCGATGGACAAGGCCGTTTCTCGCCGCGGCATGCGCATCGGCGAACTCGCTGCGCTGTTGGGCACGACCACCAAGACGCTGCGCTTCTACGAGCAGATCGGGCTGCTCGGCCCGGCCCGGCGCAGCGAATCGGCCTACCGCCTTTACGACGACGAGGCGGTGGCCAACGCGCGCCTGGTGATCGGCCTGCGCCACCTCGAACTGACGATTCCCGAACTGCAGGCGCTGCTGCGCGACGATGGCCTCAGCACGCGCCGCCAGCGCCTGCTGGCGCTGATGGATGAGCGCCTGCGCCGCATGGAACTCGAACTGAGCGTGCTGCAATGGCGCTGCGACGACCTCGCGGCGCGCCATGCCGCGCTGCTGGCGACGCCGCGCGCGCGGGCGCCTCACTGCGTCTGCGAGGCGCTGCTGCAGCCCTGCACCTGCCTGGCGATGAATTGCGCTTGACCTTGCCGTAACAGCAAGGTCGATACTGCCTTCGACGCCGAACCGGGAGCACTCCGAATGGCCATCAACGGCAGCATCACCCACCCGCTGACCAACGCGCATACGCCGACCTTCGGCCTCGTGCCGGGGCCCATCACCGAGGTCCATGCCTTCTGGCTCGCCGGCATGAGTTGCGACGGTTGTTCGATCGCCGCCGTGGGGGCCCAGCATCCGAGCGTCGAGCAACTCGTCAGCGGTGCGATCCCGGGCCTGCCGAAGGTGATCCTGCACCACCCTGTGCTGGCCGTTGAAGCCGGCGAAACCTTCATCACGCCCTACCGCATGGCGCGCGAGGGCAAGCTCGGCGCGCCCTATGTCGTGATCTACGAAGGCTCGGTTGCCGACGAGCGCATCGCCGCACACCATGGCGGCTACTGGTCAGCGATGGGCGCCGATCACGGCGCCGATGGCAACGTGCGGCCGATCCCGACCGCGCAGTGGCTGCACGACCTGGCGCCCGGCGCGGCGGCGACGATCGCCATCGGCACCTGCGCCACCTGGGGCGGCGTTCCGGCGGCCAGCGGCAACGTCACCGGCTCGATGGGCGTGATGGACTTTCTCGGCAAGGACTACCTGAGCGCGCTCGGCCTGCCGGTGATCAACATCCCCGGCTGCTCGCCGGTGGGCGACAACTTCACCGAGACCGTGGCCGCGGTGCTGATGTTCCTGGCCGGCGTCGGCCCGCTGCCGGCCTTCGACGAACTCGGCCGCCCGGCCTGGATGTTCAAGGACACCGTGCACCGCGGCTGCGTGCGCGCCGGCAACTACGAAGAGGGTGTCTTCGCCAAGAAATACGGCGACAGCGAATGCCTGGTCGAACTCGGCTGCTGGGGCCCGGTGGTCCAGTGCAACATGGTCTCGCGCGGCGCCATCGGCCATGCCGGCGGCTGCATGAACACCGGCGGCATCTGCATCGGCTGCACGATGCCGGGCTTTCCGGACGCCTTTGCGCCGTTCTACAAGGCGCCACCCGGCAAGACCCTGTCGGGTGGCGCGAGCCGCGTGGTCGGCAGCTTCATCCGGCCGCTGCGGCGCATCAGCCAGCGCAAGAGCAACCTCACGGCGCGCTGGGCGCAGCAGGGTAGCGTGCCCAGCGGCTGGGGGCATGTCGAATCGCCGGGGCCGCTGATGCGCGCGGCGCACTACTTCTACAAGAAGCTGCAGTACTCGGGCGAGTTCCGGCCGGCGTCGGCGCGGCAGCAGGCGCTGCAGGCCGACGGCCACCAGTTCATCGGCGAGGCCAAGCGGCGCATCGAGCAGCAGGACGAGGTTGCGTCATGAATGCACAGGAGATCTACGGCTGGTGGTATCTGTGGCTCGGCGTGGCCGGTGTGATCGTCGTCGCCGCGGCGGCGTTGCTGATAGCGATCATCGTGCTGGCGCGGCAGATCGGCGCGCTCGCGGCCACCGGCCTGGCGGTGGTCGAGCAGATCGAGCAGAACACCAAACCGATCTGGCAATTGAATGCCACCAACCATGTGGCGGTCGAACTGCTGGGCGGCGCCCAGGCAATCGAAGGCAATGCGGTCGCGATCGCCGGGGCACTGGCGGCGGCCGACCAGCGGCGCGCCGCCTGAAAGCGAAGGAGCAAAACGATGGATCCGGCTCAATCGGCTGCACAGGCGGCGCAATTCGTCTGGTGGACGTCGCTGCTGCTCGGCGTGGTGGTCAGCGGCGTGGTCGCGCTGCTGCTGTGGCTGATCCATCGCAACGCGGCGGTCATCGACTGCCATGTCGCGCGCATCTGGGACGTCGGCCAGCGTGTGGCCAACAACACCGTGCACATCCCGGCGCTGATCAAGACCAACGAGGTCGCCGGCCAGATCCTCGGCACCGCGCTGCGCATCGATGCCGGCGCCGCGGCGATCGAGTCGCATGCCAGCGGCTGCCCCGGCTGCCCGCGCTGCATGCTGGCGCATTGAGGAGAACATCATGCTGATGCTCACCCTGTTGACCGCGCTGCTGGTGCTGGCGTTTTTCGTCGTGCTGGCTTATGCGCTGGTGAAGATCAGCGCGGTGCTCGAATCGATCGGCGGCACCCCCACCAGCTACCTCGCCAAGCTGCGCCTGGGCCTGCGTGCGATCGAGAAGGAAACCAGCCACCTGGCGCCGCAGGTGGTCAAGGTCAATGCCGGGCTGACGCAGATCGCGGGCGGTTTGGCGTCGGTCGACAAGCACCTCGTCGGCACGATCGAAGCCGTCGTGCGGCAGGAGGCATGACGATGGACTCCGTGCAACTGATCTGGGCCGCCACGCTGGCGATCGTGATCGTCGTCATCGTGCCCCTGGCGATCATCCTGCTGCACCGCACCTGGCGCGCCGCGGTTTCGATCCGGCGCTACCTCGATGAAATGCTGACGGCGGGTGTCGGCATTGCCGGCAACACGGCAGCCATTGCCGCGCTCGACGACACGATCGGCGTTGCGGTCGGCATGGTCAAGGTGGCCGGCGACATCAAGTCGCATTCGGGAACGATCGCGGCCGTGCTGTCCGAGCGCGCCGCGAAGGGGAGGGCCGGATGACATCGCTGCTGTTGACCGTGACGCTTGTCGTCACCTTCGCCGTCGTGCTGGTGCTGGTGGTGTACCTCGTCGGCATCATCATCGCGCTGGCGGGCGCCAGGCGCAGCCTGGCCCAACTGGCCGGCGGGCTGGTGGCGATCCGCGATCACACTGCGCCGCTGGGCGACAAGCTCGGCGCCGTCAATGGCGGGTTGAAGACATTGCTACAGGGCTTGCTGGCCGTCAACGGCGACCTCGCAGCGATCGTGCGCGTGGCGCAGGGCAAGTGAGACCATAAAAAGGAACCACCGCGATGTGCTTCAAGAACCTGCCGATCGAGTTCGACGCCGAGGGCAAGGCGCACCTGATCGCCGGCGTGGCCGACCCGTACAAGTACGAATCGGTGTCGCTCGAGGAACGCGACAAGAAGCTCAGAGAGATCGCCAAGAAAAACGGCCAGACGCGTGACATCGACTTCGACCCGGTGACGCGCGTGGCCGGCGCGCTGGCCTTCCACAGCACCGTCGATCTGAAGAACCGCAAGGTCATCGACACGCGCTCGATGGCCACGCTGTTCCGCGGCTACGAGGTCATCCTGCGCGGGCGCGACCCGCGCGACGCGGCCTTCATCAGCTCGCGTGCCTGCGGCGTCTGCGGCGGCGTGCATGCCACCTGCTCGGCGCTGGCGCTCGAGATGGCAATGGACATCAAGCCGCCGCCGATGGGCATCCTGGTGCGCAACCTGCTGCTCTCCTGCGAGTACCTGTACGACAACCCGCTGCACCTGTTTGTGCTCGCCGGCCCGGATTTCTCCGAAGTGCTGGTGCGCGACACCAACCCCGAGGTCTGGCAGGCCGCCACCACGGCGCCGACGAAATTCAGCGCGGTGCATGGCTACGCCACGATCGGCGCGATCATGACCGATCTGAATCCGCTGGCCGGGCGCCTGTACCTCGAGGCGCTCGAGATGACGCGGGTGGCGCGCGAGGCCTATGTGCTGCTCGGCGGCAAGTACCCGCACCCGGAGACCATCATCCCCGGCGGCGTGACGACGACGCTGACGCCGACGACCTTCAGCGAGTTCTACGTCAAGTTGAGCCCGTTTTTCGACTATGCGAAGAAGTGCGTCGCGATCTGGGACGACGTCTACGACTTCATGTACGAGTGCAACCCCGACTACAAGCATTGCGGCGAGCTGCCGGCGACGATGGTCGACTTCGGCCAATGGGACCATGAGGATCACTACGACGCGAGTTACGCCAATGCCAACGAATGGGGCGAGAAGCGCTGGTCGACGCCCGGCGTGGTGGTCAACGGCAAGCTGGTGACGACCAAGCTGCGCGACATCAACGTCGGCCTGGAGGAGTTCATCGAACACTCCTACTACGAGCAGTGGCGGGAGCAGCCGTTCAAGACCGATCCGATGGGCGCGCCGCTGTCGCCCAACCATCCGTGGAACAAGAGCACGATCCCGCGCCCCGGCGTGCAGAACTGGAAGGAGCGCTACAGCTGGTCGACCACGCCGACCTGGGACCGCCATACCTTCGAGGCCGGTGCCTATGCGCGGGTCTATATCTCGGCGCTGGCGCAGAAGATTCCGCCGAGCCAATACGTCGAATCGACCGGCCACAGCCTGAAGCTCAACGTGCCGGCCGGCAAGCTGCCCGCGATGACGCTCGAATGGAAAGTGCCGCCGGTGTGGAACGCCTTCGAGCGCAACCGCGCGCGCGCCTACGCGGTGGCCTACAACCTGATGGTGACGGTGGAGAACTGGGTGCGCGCGATGGATCTGCAAAAGCGCGGCGAGACGCGCGTGCACACGCCGTTCGAAGTGCCGAAAAAAGGGCGCCAGATCGGCGTCGGCTTCTGGGGCGCGGGGCGCGGCTTCCTCGCCCATTGGTGCGTGATCGAGGACGGCTTGCTGGCCAACTACCAGATCTGCACGCCGTCGACGGTGAACGCCTGCCCGAAGACACCCTGGGGCGAGTCGGGGGCTTACGAGCAGGCGGTGCTGAACACGGTGCTGGTCGAATCCAACGCACCCGACGCCGCCAGCTTCAAGGGCATCGACATCCTGCGCGCGATCCGAAGCTTTGATCCCTGCATGCCGTGTACGACGCACATGATGGTCGAGGGCTCGGACCGCGTCATCACGCGCGAGGTGACGACCTGCGCCTGCGGCATCTGAAAGCGCGGCACGCGGAGTGTGGCCTTGCGCACCCTCGTCGGCATCGTCGGCTACTACGGCTTCGTGCGCGGCTACCCGCTCGGACCGGAGTTGATGGAGCGGCTGCGCGCGCTGCCGTGGCCGGGCGAGGTCGAGATCGTCGAAATGAACTGGGGGCCGGTGGCGATCGTGCAGGATTTTCAGGCGCGACCCGACAAGCCCGACAAGGTGGTCCTGGTGGGTGCCCTCGACCGCGGGTTGGCGCCGGGGTCGGTCAGCTGCAGGCGCTGGGCGGGCGGCGCGCTCGATACCGCGGCGGTGCAGCGCCGCATGTTCGAGGCGGTCACCGGTGTGATCAGCCTGGACAACCTGCTCGTCATCGGCGCGCAGTTCGGCATCTGGCCCGAGCCCACCTACACGGTCGAGCTGCAATGGCCCGAGTCGGGGCTCGGCGATCTGGTACTGGGCGAGATCGAACTCGACCAGGGCCGCGGGCAGGTGATCGGCGAACGCCCGCTGACGCCCGACAACGAGCGCATCGTCGAGCAGCTGGTCGAAGCCGTGCAACGCCTGGCCCTTGACGCGGCCCCGCGCGGCGTGCCACCGTTGAGCGTGGCCGACCTGACCCCGGTAGCCACGGTTTTGCACCACCGCTTCATCGACGACCTGGGCCAGCGCCCCCCCTCATGAGCAGCCAAAACGACGCCTTGACCCGCCTCGTCAACCGCGAGGAGGTGCTGCAGATTTGCTACTGGTATCACGGCGAAGGCTTCGGCGAGCAGTACGACGGCGCCGTGCTCGGGCCCTTCCTGCAATGCGATGCACAGGCCATCGCCACGGCACTGCACGAACTCGCGGTGCGCGGCGATCTCGAAAGCGCCGACGCCAGCGGACGCTACCGCTTCACCGAACAAGGCCGGCGCGAAGCCGGCCGCCTGTTCGCCGAAGGATTCGCCGATTTCCAGAAGCAGGGCCACGGCGAGTGCGACGCCGGCTGCTGCGACGGCGACGACCATTCGCGCTGCGGCGACGAATGCCCGCTGCATTGAGCCCCGCAGAGCAGTCGCTCGTCGGCTTTCTGTCGAACGAGCAATGGGATGCGCTGTTGGCCGACGTCAACCAGCGCGTCGAGGGCATCGAAGCCTGGCCCGAGGGCGACACGCGCCAGCAAGTGTTCGAACTGCTGAACGGCATCGACGCGATGCACCGCGAGGCGCTGCGGCGCCTGGTGCGGCTGTTCAAGGAGGGCGTGCTCGAGCAGGTGGTGACCGACCCCGCGATCCACACGCTGCTGGAGCTGTACGACCTGCTGCCCGGCGGCGACGGCGATGCGCCGAGCGACAAGCCGGCGTATCCAACGATCCCGATCCGGCCGCTGCGGGCGCAGCCGCTGCGCTATCCGCATTGGGTGCCGGTGCTGGCCGAGGCGCACGAATTTCCCGCCGGCGCCGTGCAC
>JANMHY010000346.1:0-10361 GCA_031375525.1 Burkholderiales bacterium | reverse complement strand
CTTGCTGCGAATCTCGTCGATGACCGAGCGATCCTCGTCGGTTAAGTGCAATTCCGTTTGACGCATGACCACACCTCTTTGCACCGAATGGCGATAGCAAGAGTGTATTCATGTTTCGTTACTTGCGTGTTTATGTACTAGCTCATGCAGACCCCTGGCGATGCCTGCAGATCGGCCGCCGAATCGGCTCGGCGCGACATGAACAGCCACAGCGCGCGGTCTTCGTCCAGGTGCGCGTTCTGCGTCGTCATCGGGCGCGAGTGCAAGTGGCCGTCGGCATGGCGCGTGGTCAGCATGCCGAACTTGATGTCCTTGATCAGATGCCACAGCTTGTCGCGATCGTCAGTCTGGTTCTGGCTCATGGGGGTGCTCCTTGTTCAATGAAAACGTTCCCAGTACAGCGGCGCCCCGTAGTGGCGGTGCACCTGCTCGTGCCATTCCGCGCCGGCCTCGGTCGGCCAACGGCCCTTGTCGAAACCGGGCGCGTTCTCGAAGGACTCCTTCTGCGCGTTGATGACGAAGCACTCGCGGCCGGCGTCGTAGATCAGCGCCGTCCAGGGCACGGCGAAAAAGCGTTCGCCGAGGCCGAGAAAACCGCCCGACGCCATCGCGGCGTAAGCGATGGCGCCGCGCGGTACATCGAAGACGATGTCGTCGATCTGCCCGAGCGTCTCGCTCTGCTGGTTGACGACTTTGCTGCCGCACATCTTGCTCGTGGTCATCAGCCGCGGCGGCTGATCCACCGTCGGCGAGCTGTCGGCCGCGTCGTTGAACCCGTCAGCGGCAGCGCGGCCGCGCAAGGTGTCGTCGATAGAGCTTGGGGTGATGGTCATGCTGAATCCTTTCGGTGGGTTGGCTGGCGCAGCCTGCAGCGCCGGCGCAAATGGCAGGTGGCAAGCGACGTACCCGGCCACGACGGGCACGGCAGTTGCCTAGGGCCTGTTAACGCTATCGGAAGGCTCACGCCGGGCAGCCACGGGCCACAGCGCTAGGCGCGCCGGATCGGCGCCCGGGCTGCTCGCCGGCAAGGACGACAGCGGCCCCGGCTGGCGAGACTCGCATGTGCGCGTGCGCGGCCCGGTGGTGCAACAACTGCAGTCGCTGTTCGTCGGCCACTGGAACCGCCACGCGCGCACGCCGATTGCTGTCGCGCGCCACGCAGTGCCGCCCGAAATAGCAGGCCCGCATCGCGCAGCGGTGGCCTCCACTGCCGGCGGCCGGCGGCGCAATCCGTTCTACCTGGCCCTGCTTGCTGCGGTCAACGCGGCGCGCTCGCGCGTCTGGATCACCACCGCTTACTTCGTGCCGCCGCGGCGCCTGCTGCGCGCGCTGCAGCGCGCCGCCGAGCGCGGCGTCGATGTGCAACTGCTGCTGCCCGGCCGCAGCGACTTCTGGGCGCCGCTGCATGCAGGACGCTGGCACTACGGCCGCCTGCTGCGCGCCGGGGTTCGCATCCACGAACGCCACGACACGATGCTGCATGCCAAGACGACCGTCATCGACGGCCTCTGGTCAGCCGTCGGTTCGAGCAACCTCGACTGGCGCAGCACCGTGCACAACGCCGAAGCGAACCTGCTGGTGCTGGGGGTGCCGTTCGCCGCCGAGGTCGAACGCGTCTTCCGCGACGACGTGGCGCAGTCGCGGCCGGTGGCTCTGCACCAATGGTCGCAGCGCGGCATGCTCGACCGCGCGAAGGAATGGCTGGCCCGGCGCTTCGAGTTCCTGCTGTGAACGGCCGTCGGCCGTGTACGACGGCGCCGCAGCACGTCGGCCTACAACGCGCTCGGCCGGCGCTGACGGCGCGCGCTTGCATCGTCTTACACGCGCGCCGAGGCCACACGATTAACTTTGCACTATCAGCTTCACATCGACATTGCCATGAACGCGACTGCCCTCACGCTGGATTTCGAAGTTCGTTTCGACGACCTGTTTCACTGTGGGCGTCGGTTCAGCTTTCCATGCGATGCCCAGGGCCATGTCGACATCGACGCCTTGTCGCAACGTGCTCGCACGAACTACCTGTACGCGCGAGCGATGGTCGGGCGGGAGTACACAGCGCCGTCGGTCTGCGACCTCGCGTTGGCTGCGTGATGACGATGAACGCTTGTTGCGCCACCAAACCTGAAAGGAACTCTCGATGAACTCGAACCTCACCCCCCACCGCCCGATCAGTGACTCGGTCGGCCGCGTTGCCGAACAAGCAGCGCAGAGCACCGACCAGGCCATCAAGTCCACGCAGCGTGTGGCCAACGACACGTTCGAGCGCTTGTCCGGCGCCGTGCAGCGCACCCCCGCGGCCGTGCGCGACACCGCCGCCAGCGCCGAAGAGCTGGCCGTGCGCAGCGCCGAGGCGCTGCGCGAGCAATCCACTCGGCTGCGCCAGCAGGCTCTCATGGTCAGCGAAACAGCGCGCGACACGATCCAGCACGACCCGCTGAAGTCGGTTGTCCTGGCCGCAGCGCTCGGCGCCGGGCTGAGCGCCCTGTGGATGTGGTGGACGCAGCGCAAGCCGACGATCCGCTGACACGTCTTGTCGCCCCGACGGACAACGACCTGCCCAAATAAAACAGGCCAGCTCGCGAGAGCTGGCCTGCCGAAGCAATTGGCGTGAGCGGACGGGACTCGAACCCGCGACCCTCGGCGTGACTGGCCGGTGCATGAATCGAGCATTCATGCAGGCTCAAGGCCAGATTCGAATTCCAAAGTTCCTCCGAAACGAGCCGGATCTTCGGGCAGCGCTGATCTACCAGAAGCCCAAAACTTGCGTGCGGTTGAACTGCTGCTCGCACACCCGCTGTCCGCCCGATACGGCCGCCCTGCGGCGTTGCTAATGCTCGCGATGCCTCGGGGCATCGCTGTGCTGTGCGCCTTGCATCGCATCCCGTCTCGGGCGGCCCTCGGGTGGTATTTCAAAGGTTCAATGGACTAAAGTGATCTGATCGTTGCTCTCCACCCGCGGCCGAGGTCGTGGATTCGTGTCTTTCATGTCCCACCCGTTTCCTCCCGGCTTCCTCTGGGGCTGCGCCACCTCGGCTCACCAGATCGAAGGCTCGCCTGCCGCCGACGGCGCCGGCCCCAGCATCTGGGATCGCTTCGCGCGAACGCCCGGGCGCATCCACAACGGCGACAGCGGCGCTATCGCCTGCGACCACTACCGCCGCATGCGCGACGACGTCGCGCTGATGCGCGAGCTCGGCCTCACGGCCTACCGCTTCAGCATCGCCTGGGGCCGCGTGTTGCCCGAGGGACGCGGACGCATCAACGCTGCCGGCTTGGGCTTCTACGAGCGTCTGGTCGATGAGCTGCTGGCGGCCGGCATCACGCCGATGGCCACGCTCTACCACTGGGACCTGCCGGCGGCGCTCGACGATCGCGGTGGCTGGCTCAACCCCGACATCGCGCACTGGTTCGCCGACTACCTGGGCGTCGTGGTCAAGGCGCTCGATGACCGCGTGCCGCTGTGGGCGACGATCAACGAACCCTGGGTCGTTGCCGACGGCGGCTACATGCATGGCGTGTTGGCGCCGGGCCACCGCTCGGCCGACGAGGCCGCGATCGCAGCGCACAACCTGCTGCGCGCGCATGCGCAAGGCGTGCGGGCCTACCGCGCGATCGGGCGCCAACAGATCGGCTTGGTCGTCAACATCGAACCCAAGCACCTGCCGGCCGACGCGACCGACGCCGACCGCCATGCGCAGTCGCTCGCCGACGCCTACATGAACCGGCAGTACCTCGACCCGGCGATCTTCGGCCGCTACCCCGAAGAGTCGCCGCAAGTGTTCGGCGCTTCGTGGCCCGATTGGCCGGCCGCCGAGGTCGAGGCGCTCGCGGTGCCGATCGACTTCCTCGGCCTCAACTACTACACGCGCAGCGTCGTGCGTCACGACGCCGAAGCCTGGCCGGTGCCGGCACGCGCGCTGCGTCAGGCCGGCGCGATCACCACCGAGACCGGCTGGGAGCTGCACCCGCCGAGCCTCACTGAAACGCTGCTGTGGATGCACGAGCGCTACGGCGGCCTGCCGCTGTACGTCACCGAAAACGGCGCCACGTTCTACGACCCGCCGAGCGCGATCGACGGCCGCATCGACGACCCGCTGCGCGTGCACTACCTGCAAACGCACATCGCCGCGGTGGGCGACGCGATCACGCGTGGCGCCGACGTGCGCGGCTACTGCGCGTGGTCGCTGCTCGACAATCTCGAGTGGGCGCATGGCTTCTCCAAACGCTTCGGCCTCGTGCACGTGAACTTCGAGACGCTGCAACGCACGCCCAAGGCGAGCGCCCGCTGGTACGCGCAGTGGATCGCCAGCCAAAGCGCCGGCGCAACCTGATGCCCCAACTGCTGCGCGAGAAGTTCCGCTCGCAACGCCTCGGGCGCGACGCCGCCTACTCGCTCTACCTGCCTGACCTTCCTGCGGCCATGAGCGAGCCGGCGCTCGTGCTCTACCTGTTGCACGGCCCCGGCGGCGACGAGAAGAGCTGGACCGGCGAAGACCCGATGCTGCGCGGACCGCTGGTGCAGGCGATGCACAACGGCACGCTGCGACCGTCGGTGCTGGTGATGCCGAGCGTCGGCGGCAACAGCTGGTGGATCGACGGTGCCGCCGACGCCGCCGCGTCGGCCTTTCTCGAAGACCTGATGCCGAGGGTGGAAGCGCGCCTGTCGTTCCCCGTGCACCGCCAACGACGCGCGCTGCTGGGCGTGTCGATGGGCGGCTTTGGCGCGCTGCAGTTGGCGCTGGCGCAGCCGCAGCGCTTCTGCGCAGCCGCGCTGATCAGCCCGGCCGTCTACGACCCGCTGCCGCCGCCCGACTCCGCCGCGCGGCGCACACCGCAGTTCGTGCGCGACGGCAAGTTCGACGAGCAACGGTGGCAGGCGTCCAACTACCCGGGCCGGCTGGCGGCCTACGCGCGCGCGCCTCAGAAGGTGGCGTTCTGGATCTCCAGCGGCGATCGGGATCAGCCCGACATCCTTCGCGCCACGACGCAACTGTTCCAACGCCTCTACGCACTGCAGCCCGACCGCACGGAGCTGCGCCTGATGCCCGGCGGCCACAACTGGGCCGCATTCGACACCGCGCTGGCGCCGGCCTTGGCATACATCGACAGCCGCTGCCGCTGAAGCGCCGACGCGTCACGGCAACAGGCCCGAGGAAACGACTACGCACCTGCGCCGCACGGCGTTTCCAATGGCTTCCTGGAAACCGCTCAGGAGGCACAGATGGATCGCAACAGCAACAGCAACAGCAACGGCGCCTTGCGCCGTCACGCGTTGGCCACCGCCGTGTTCCTCGCACTGGCCGGCGGTGCGGCGCAGGCCCAGCTCAGCACCTCGACGATCAAGGGCCAGATCGCGGCGGCCCAGGCCGGCACCACGGTGACCGCGGTCAACGTCGCCAACGGCAACAGCTACCGCACGACCACGTTGGCCGACGGCAGCTACGTGCTCACCGGGCTGGCGCCCGGCGCGTACGAGATCCGCGTCGGCGAGCGCAAGTCCGAGCCGGTGACGGTGCAGGTCGGCGAGACCGCGTCGGTCGATCTCGCTTTGCCGAGCGCAGCGACAGGAGCGGCCACACAGACGATCACGATCACCGGCACCGCGCAGCGCCAGGGCGTCAAGGACTCGCAGGTCGGCACCAACGTATCGCGCCGGCTGATCGAGAACCTGCCGCAGTCCACGCGCAACTTTCTCAGCTCGGCCGACCTGGCGCCAGGGGTGGCCTTCAGCAGCGACGACGCCGGCAACACCAAGCTCCAGTCCGGCTCGCAGAACTTCGACCACGTCAACGTGTACATCGACGGCGTCGGCCAGAAGAACAACATCATCCGCGGCGGCCTGACCGGCCAGGACTCGTCGCGCGGCAACCCGTTCCCGCAATCGGCGATCGCGGAATACAAAGTCATCACGCAGAACTACAAGGCCGAGTTCGATCAGGTCAGCAGCGCGGCGATCACGGCGATCACCAAGTCGGGCACCAACGAGTTGCACGGCGACGCGTATGTCGATCGCACCGGCACCCACTGGCGCGCGAAGACGGTGTTCGAAAAGGAACGCGAGACCAGCGGCGTCTCGCTGCCGCCGTCGTCAAAGTACGAGGCCGGCTTCAGCCTCGGCGGCCCGATTCAGCGGGATGCGCTGCACTTCTTCGTCGCCTACGACGGCAAGAAGATCGACGACTCGCGCCAGGTCGTGCCGAAGAACCTCGACCGCTTCACGGCCGACGTCGGCTTGGTGCCCACACTTCGTGCGAGGCAGGGCTCGACCGTCGATCCGTTCACAGAGCATCTGTTCTTCGCCAAGGCCGACGCCCAGCTCGGCGACGACCGCCACATCTCGGTGAGCCTGCGCGTGCGCAAGGAGACGGACACGCTGCCCGAAAACCGCGATCTGAGCCTGCCCGGCAACGACCTGGACCGCTCGAACGACGAGACGCGCCTGGACCTGCTGCACCAGTGGACGAGCGGCGCCTGGCAGCTCGACACCCGCGCCGGCTACGAGAAGTTCCGCTGGAATCCGCACTCGGCGTCCACCGAGCCGCTGCTGAAGTACCGCGTCGCCAACGGACGCCCGCAGTTGCTGACCAGCTCGGCCGACGTGGCCTGGGACGGCGGCTCTCCAAACGACCAGGACCGCCAGCAGAAAGGCCTCACGCTGGCACAGGAGGCCACCTACAACGGCCTGGCCGGCCACGTGATCAAGGGCGGCCTGCGCTTCAAGGACATGAAGTACGACCTGTCGGGTACCGCGCGCAGCGTCGACATGATCGAGACGCTGATCGATCTCGACACCGGGCTGCCGTACTTCGACGGCACCACCTGCACCGGCACCACCGTCATCAACAACGGCGACGCCAGCGACCAGTGCAGGATCGACCGCGCGCTGGCGCCGGCCTCGGTGAACCTGAAGAACAAGCAGATCGGCCTGTACCTCCAGGACGACTGGGCGCTCTCCAAGCAACTCGAACTCAACCTCGGCCTGCGCTGGGACTACGAGTCGAACATGCTGAACAACGACTACGTGACGCCGGCCGACCGCGTCGCCGCGCTGTTCGCGCCGGACACGCGCAGCTTCGTCGGCCAGACCGCGGACGCGGGCCAGACCTATGCGCAGTCGATCGCCAAGGGCGGCGTCGACATCGCCAACTACATCGCCGACGGCCGCTCGCGCAAGCCGTTCAAGCGCGCGTTCGCGCCGCGCCTGGGCGCGTCGTACGACCTGTTCGGCGACAAGGCAACGGTGCTGTTCGCCGGCTACGGCCGCTCTTACGACCGCACGATGGCCAACCATGCGCTCGACGAACTGCAGAAGAACGCCACGCCCAACCAGGGCGAGATCTGGCTGATCAGCAAAGACTTCAAGATGCCGTATGCCGATCAGTTCGCGCTCGGCGTGCGCCAGGCGGTGGGCGAATGGAACACCGAGGCGACGCTGAGCCAGGTGCATGCGAAGAACCAGTTCATTTGGTTCATCGGCAACCGCGACCTGAACGGCGGCACCTTCTTCCAGAGCCCGCTCGATCCGCTGTTCGGCGGGCCTGCCGGCGGCTTCGGCTCGCTGCTTCTCGGCGACTTCGTCGGTGAAACAAAAACAAACGCGTTGTTACTGCGCGTCGAAAAACCGTTCACTTCGTCCTCGGGATGGAGTGCAACCTTTGCTTACACATATAGTGACGCAAAGACGACGCACCGCGAATGGAACAACGACATCTTCGACTTCACCTTCGGCAAGCCTGGCCAGGGCGGCTTCAAGCCGTCGACGCTGGTGGACAAGCACCGGCTGGTGGCCGCTGCGGTCGCCGACGGCCTGTTGCCCTGGGGTTTGACGCTGGCCGGCAAGGTGACCTGGGCGAGCGGATTTCCGCGCCGCCTGATCAGTTGCCCCGGCGGGTTTCCCGACCCGGGAGTCGGCCGCGTCGGCACCTGCGTCACGGTCGAGGGCGACTCGCCGAGCTTCCGTCAGGTCGATCTCAGCGTGAGCAAGCAGGTCGCGTTCGGCGCGCACAAGTTCAGTGTGCGCGCGGACGTGCTCAACCTCTTCAACGTGACCAACTACGACGGCTTCGACGACTTCGTCGGCGCGCCGCCTGCGGCGGGCAACACGGCGAACCGGCTGGGCGGGGACAACCTCAACCTCGACAAGCCCAACAGCACCCGCGGCGACGCGAGAACCTTCCGTCTCGCGGTGATTTACCGCTTCTGACCGCCATCCCCCGGCGGGGGAAACATATCCAAGCCGACGGGCGTGGAGAAGTACCTGTGTGTCTGCGCGACACGCCGCCAAAGTCCGCTGCATTGACCTCGAACCCGCACGCCGCATGACCACGCCCATCGCCCGCCCCGGACTGACCCGCCGCCAAGTCGCCGCTGGCGCGGGCGCGCTCGCACTCGCACCGTTGTACGCCGCGTATCAGGCCACACGCACGGCGCCGATTTCGCTCGACAAACCGACCGCGACCGTCGCCGAGCTGGCGCCGCCGCGGATTGCCCCGCCGGCGTTTCTGGAAGACCTGAAGCAGCGCAGCTTCCGCTTCTTTTGGGAGACCACCGACGCCCGCACCGGCTTGGCCCCCGACCGTTGGCCGGCGCGCTCGTTCGCCAGCATCGGGGCGGTGGGCTTCGCGCTGACGGCCTATCCGATCGGTGTGGCGCGCGGCTGGATCACGCGCGAGCAGGCGCGCGCGCGTGCCCTCACCACGCTGCGCTTCTTTCACGACGCGCCGCAAGGCCCGGAGGCCACCGGCACCGCCGGCCACAAGGGCTTTTTCTATCACTTCCTCGACATGGCCAGCGGCACGCGCTTCGGTGACTGCGAGCTGTCGACGATCGACACCGCACTCCTGTTGGCCGGCGCGCTGCACTGCCAATCATTCTTCGACGGCGCCGACGCCGAGGAGATGCAGATCCGCACGATCACCGACGAGCTGTATGCGCGCGTGGACTGGACCTGGGCGCAGACGGCCTCGGGGCTGATCGCTCGCGGCTGGCAACCCGAAAAAGGCTTCATCGGCCACGAGTGGGAAGGCTACTGCGAAGCCAAGCTGCTTTACCTGCTGGCGATCGGCTCGCCGACGATGCCGATCGCACCCGAAATCTGGAACGCGTACACCGCGACCTACGGCGCCGCCTGGGCCACCGAGTACGGCCAGACTTACCTGCGTTTCGCGCCCCTGTTCGGCCACCAGTTCACGCACGCCTGGGTCGATCTGCGCGGCATCACCGACGCCTACATGCGCGAACGCGGCATCGACTACTTCGAGAACTCGCGCCGCGCCACGCTGGCGCAGCGCGCCTACGCCATCGCCAACCCTGCCGGCTGGGCCGGCTACGGCGCCGATGTGTGGGGCGTGACGCCCTGCGACGGCCCGGCCGACGCCCACCTCGAGTACGGCGGCCGCGTGCGCAAATTCATCAGTTACGCCGGCCGCGGCATGGCCGAGTGGGACGATGGCACGATAGCGCCCTATGGAGCCGGATCGTCGATCGTCTTTGCGCCCGAGGAAGCCTCGCGCGCGCTGGTTACGATGCGCGAACGCTACGGCGAGAAAATTTTTGGCCGCTACGGTTTCTTCGCCTTCAACCCCAGCTTCACCTACAGCGACGTGCCGTTGCGCCACGGCCGCGTCGAGCCCGGCGTCGGCTGGGTCAACACCGACTACCTCGGCATCGAGGTCGGGCCCCTGCTCGCCATGCTGGCCAACCACCGCGACGAGGTCGTCTGGAAAGACATGCGCCGCAACGAGCACCTCAAGCGCGGGCTGCAGCGCGCCGGTTTCACCGGCGGCTGGCTCGCTTAGACCTGGTCCGCCGGGTCCACAACACCCACTCTCCCGCCGCGTCGTCCTTGGCGCGGCCGCCTCGCTGGGCCTGGCCGGCTGCGTGCGGCGCGACCCCGGCAGCCTGCGTTTCTGGGCGATGGGCCGCGAGGCCGAGGTCGCCGGCGAGTTGCTCGCCGACTTCGAGCGCGAGCATCCGGGCATTCGCGTGCGCATCGAGCAGTTGCCGTGGAGCGCCGCGCACGAGAAGCTGCTGACGGCCTTTGCCGGCAGCGTGCTGCCCGACGTGGCGCAGATGGGCAACACCTGGCTGCCCGAGCTGGTGGCGCTGAGCGCACTCGAGCCGCTGGATGCGCGTATCGCCGCTTCGCCCGATGTGCCCGCGGCCGACTACTTCAGCGGTATCTGGGACACCAACGTCGTCGACGGGCGGCTCTACGGCGTGCCCTGGTACGTCGACACGCGTGTGCTGTTCTATCGGCGCGACCTGCTGGCCGCGGCTGGCATCGCCGAAGTGCCGACGCGCTGGGACGACTTCCAGGCGGCGCTGCACCAGCTCAAGCGCCGTGTCGGCCGCGAGCGCTA
>JANMHY010000315.1:0-1758 GCA_031375525.1 Burkholderiales bacterium | reverse complement strand
ATGCGCACGCCCTCGGCGCGGCTGG
Organism: Burkholderiales bacterium; assembly: GCA_031375525.1. Taxonomy (GTDB): domain Bacteria; phylum Pseudomonadota; class Gammaproteobacteria; order Burkholderiales; family Burkholderiaceae_C; genus CADEEN01. The sequence continues at coordinate 1,733 of JANMHY010000315.1, read as the reverse complement.
ACACGTCGAGCAAGCGTATCAGCTGCGTCTTCTGCTCGAACAGGTCGAACAGCTTGCGCAGGGACCCCATGTCGTTGCCGAAGTCCTGCACCGCAAGCAGGTTGCGCTCGCCGCTGACGACGAGTTGTTCTTCGCTGGCCATCGCTTCCGTGCCGGCCTGCACCGCGGCCTGCATCAGCGTGGCGATTTCGCTGCGCAGCGATTCCACTTCCTGCTGCAGGCGTTCGCGCACGGCGTCGATCGACAGGCCCGCGTAGTGCGCGTTCAAAAAGTTCGCGGCCTCGACGAGTTCTGCCTGTGTGTAGTCGCGCGCGGTCATGATGACGCGGTTCTGCACGTCGCCGTCGGGCGCCACCAGGATCAGCAGCACACGACGCTCCGACAGGCGCATGAACTCGATGTGGTGAAAAACGCTGGCCTTCTTCGGCGCGGTGACGACGCCGACGAAATTCGACAAACTCGACAGGATGTGCGCCGCGCTGGCGATGACGCGCGTCGGCTGCCCGGCCTGCAGTTGCTCGCGCGCCGAGCTCGGCAGCGGCGAATGCATCGCGTCCAAAGGGCGCGCCGTCAGCATCGTGTCGACGAACACGCGGTAGCCGCGCGCCGTCGGGATGCGGCCGGCGCTGGTATGCGGGCTGGCGATCAGCCCCAGCTCTTCCAGATCGGCCATGACGTTGCGGATCGTCGCCGGCGACAGCTCCAGGCCGGAGGCGCGAGACAGCGTGCGCGAGCCCACGGGCGTGCCTTCGGCGATGTAGAGCTCGACGAGGGTATTCAGCCGGGACTTTGCACGGTCATCCATGTCGGTGTCGCCGGGCCGCCCCAAGACGCCGACGCCTTGCAGGCCGCGGCGTTGCGAGACGCAACGCCTCCTCGTCGCCGTCCAAGCCCGCGCAGGCGGGCTCGGAGCCGCGGCACTCGGCCCCTCGGGGGACGCGAACGAAGTGAGCCAGGGGTTTCATGACCTCGAATTCTGCGCCTTAACCGTACCCCCTATCATTCCAGCCATGCCGGCTCTCCAGCGCTTTCGTCACGCCGCGATCGTGGGCAAACCCCAGGCGCAGGGCACGCGCGAGCTGATCGAAGACGTGGCGCGCTTCCTCGCCCAGCAGGGCCTGAACGTGAGCCTCGAGCGCGCCACCGCACAGGCCACCGCGATCACCGCCTACGACGCGCTCGACGCCGCACAGCTCGGCCAGCACTGCGACCTGACGGTGGTCGTCGGCGGCGACGGCACGATGCTCGGCATCGCGCGCGAGCTGGCGCAGTTCGACATGCCGCTGGTCGGCATCAACCAGGGCCGTCTGGGCTTCATCACCGACATCCCGGTGGACCGGTTCCGCGAAGCGCTGGCGCCGATGGTGCGCGGCGAATACGAAGAAGAACACCGCGCGATGCTCGACGCCAGCGTCTGGCGCGGCGAGGCCTGCATCTTCGAAAGCGTGGCCTTGAACGACGTCGTCGTCAGCCGCGGCGCCACCGCCGGCATGGTCGAGCTGCGCGTGGACATCGGCGACGAGTTCGTGGCCAACATGCGCGCCGACGGTCTGATCGTCGCCTCGCCCACCGGCTCCACCGCCTATGCGTTATCGGCCGGCGGACCGATCCTGCACCCGGGCATCGGCGGCTGGCTGCTCGTGCCGAATGCGTCGCACACGCTGTCGAACCGGCCGATCGTGTTGCCCGACGACGGCGAGGTGCGCATCACCGTCGTCTCGGGCCGCGATGTC
>JANMHY010000261.1:0-1703 GCA_031375525.1 Burkholderiales bacterium | reverse complement strand
GCATCGTCGTCGAGCTGCTGCTGGCCACGGCGGCACTCGCGCTGTGGCTGCTGCTCGAGCCGGGCCTGCTGCGCGATGCGGCGTTGGCGGTGACCGTGATTGGCGGCCTGTCCACCTTGCTCGTCAACGGCAATCCGATGCTGCGCTTCGACGGCTACCACGTGCTGTGCGATTTGCTCGAACTGCCGAACCTGGCGCAGCGCAGCCAGCACCTCTGGCAGGCGGCGGTCAAGCGCAGCGCGCTCGGCCGCACGACCGACGCGGCGGAGAACGTGCGCGGCAGCGAGCGCGTCTGGCTCGTCGCCTACGCGCCGGCGTCGTGGCTGTACCGCGGCCTGCTGACGTTCGGGCTGGCGCTGGCGGTCGCCGACTGGAACGCCTGGCTCGGCCTGGCGCTTCTGGCGTTGTCGGCCTGGTGGATGCTCGCCGGCCCGCTGGTCGCGGCCCTGCGTTGGTTGTTGGGCTCGGGCGAGGTCCACGGCCGCCGTGTGCGGGCCACGGCGCTCGGCGCGTCGGCGCTGGCCGCCTGTGCGCTGCTGGCCTTCGCCTTGCCGCTGCCGCACCGCACGCTGGCGCCGGCCGTGGTCTGGCTGCCCGATGAAGCGCTGGTGCGCCCGCTGGCCGACGGTTTTCTCGAACAGGTGCTGGTGCGCGACGGCCAGCAAGTGCAGGCCGGCACGGCGCTGCTGCGCTTGTCCAACGAGCCGCTGGGCCAGCAGCTCGCGCGTGTGCAGGCCGAGTTGGCGCAGCAGCAGGTCGAACATTTCGCTGCGGTCGATGGCGATGCGCTGCGCGCCGGCCTGGCCGCCGACCGCATCGTGGCGCTGACGGCCGAGCGCGATCGCCTGGCCGAGCGCGTCGCCGCGCTCGAGGTGCGCGCCGGCACGAGCGGCACGGTGGCACTCGACACGCGGCGTCTCGTCGTCGGCCAGCACTTGCAGCAAGGGCAGATCGCGGCGCACGTGCTGCCGCCCGGTGCGCCCCTGGTGCGCGCGCTGGTGGCCAACGAAGACATCGCCATCGTGCGCGCGCAGCCGGGGCAGATCGAGGTTGCGCTGGCCCATGCCGGCGGCGACACGGTCGCGGCGCAGTGGCTGCGCAGCGTGCCGCGCGCTTCGACCGAACTGATCACGCCGGCGCTCGGTGAGCGTGCCGGCGGACCGATCGCGCTGGATGCGAACGACCGCGACGGCCGCCATGCGCAGGAGCCGCGCTTCGAAGTCGAGCTGCGCCTGCCCGAGGGCATGACGGCGCATGTCGGCGCGCGCGCCTGGGTGAGCTTTCGCCACGGCGACGCCACACTGGCTGAGCTGACGACGCAGTTTTTGCGGCGCTCGTTCCTGAGGCATTTCAAGCGATGAGCGTTACGAGCGTTTTGCCGACACGCGATCTCGCGTTTGCGGCCTACCCGCAGCGTGAGTCGGACACATCGTGGCCGGCGTTGCGCGATGCCGCGCGCTGGCTGCGTGCGGCGGTGCAAGGCCGCGGCCTGGCGCGCCTGCCGGCGCGCATCGACAAGGCGCTGGCCGCAGCGCGCCGGCGCCTGATGCGCCTGGACGATGTGAAGCTGAAGGCCTTGCTGCCCAAACTGCGCGCGCAGTTGCGGCGCTCGGGTCTGAAGGGCGATGCCGCCGGCTATGCGCTGGCGGTGGTGGCCGAATTTGCGCAGCGCCGCCTCGGCCTGACACCGTACGCGACGCAGC
>JANMHY010000258.1:0-6338 GCA_031375525.1 Burkholderiales bacterium | reverse complement strand
TTGGCGAGCTGGCCCTTGATCGTCGCGATCGCGTTGCGGCCGGCGACGGGGAACAGCGCCTTGGCCGGCGCCCGGTAGCCGCTCGCTGCCATGGCCTTGACCTGCGCAGAGGCGACATGCAGCAACTCGTCCTTGTGCGCCACGATCACGTCGCCGTCGATCAGCCAGCCGAGCTTGCGGCTCTCGATCGCACTGGTGCCGACGCGCGCAGTGGCCGCGCTGGTGAACGGCTCTTTCAAGAAGCTGAACAGGTCTGCGCTGCCACCCGATGCTGTTGCCAGTTCAGCCGCGCGGCGCGCGATGTAGGCCAGGCCACCGGCGCCCGGCACGAGGCCGACGCCGACTTCGACCAAGCCGATGTAGGTCTCCATGTGCGCGACGCGGCGAGAACTGTGCACCGCCAATTCGCAGCCGCCGCCGAGGGCCAGGCCGCGCATCGCGCTGACGACAGGCACCTGCGCGTAGCGGATGCGCAGCATCGCGTCCTGCAGCTTCTTCTCTTCGGGCTTGATGCCCTTGGCGCCGAGCTTCATGAACACCGGCAGCAGCGCTTCCAGATTCGCGCCAGCGGAGAAGACATCGTCGGGCGACCAGATGACGAGGCCCTGGTACTTGGCTTCGGCAATCTCCACCGCCTTGATCAAGCCTTCGGTGACCGCCGGCGAGATCAGGTGCAGCTTCGCGGTGATGCTGGCGATCAGCACCTCACCGTCGGCCGACCAGACGCGAATCTCTTCGTTCTTGAATTCTTCGGTGCCGCTTTTCAGCGGATCGGCTGCGGCGCCAACACTTTCGGGGAACGCTTGACGCGAGTACACCGGCAGCGTGCTCGTTGGCAGATACTGGTTTTGCGAAGCGCTCCACGAACCTTGTGCGCTGTGAACGCCTTCGCGCCCATCGAACACCCATGCCGGCAGCGGCGCGTTCGCGAGGGTCTTGCCGGCGTCGATGTCTTCCTTGATCCACTGCGCCACCTGCTTCCAGCCGGCTTGCTGCCACAGCTCGAACGGGCCTTGCTTGGCGCCGAAGCCCCAGCGCATCGCAAAGTCGATGTCGCGCGCGCTGTCGGCAACGTCGGCCAGGTGCACCGCGCAGTAGTGGAACGAGTCGCGAAGGATCGCCCAGACGAACTGCGCTTGCGGATTCGTCGATTCACGCAGCAGCTTCAGACGCTCGGCCGGCGCTTTTTTCAGCATGCGCTCGACGATCGGCTCGGCCTTGCCGCCCGACGGCACGTACTGCGCCGTGGCCGGATCGAGGCGAAGAATTTCCTTGCCGACTTTTTTGTAGAAGCCGGCGCCGCTCTTCTGCCCGAGCGCACCCTGCTCGATCAGCTTGGCGAGCACGGCCGGTGTCTTGTAGCTGGCGTAGAACGGATCGCTCTGCAGGTTGTCCTGCAGCGTCTTGATGACATGCGCCATCGTGTCCAGGCCGACGACGTCCGCAGTGCGGAACGTGCCACTCGATGCGCGGCCCATTTTCTTGCCGGTCAGGTCATCGACGACGTCATACGACAAGCCGAACTTCTCGGCTTCGATCATCGTCGCCAGCATGCCGGCGATGCCGACGCGGTTGGCGATGAAGTTCGGCGTGTCCTTGGCGCGAATCACACTCTTGCCGAGCGCGGTGGTGACGAAGGTTTCGAGCTGGTTGAGGATCAGCGGCATCGTCGTCGGCGTCGGGATCAACTCCACCAGCGCCATGTAGCGCGGCGGATTGAAGAAGTGGATGCCGCAGAAGCGCGGCTTGATCTCTGCCGGCAGCGCTTCGGACAACTTCGTGATCGACAGGCCCGACGTGTTCGACGCGACGATCGCATGTGCCGGCACATGTGGCGCGATCTTCTTGTACAGATCGAGCTTCCAGTCCATGCGCTCGGCGATCGCTTCGATCACGAGGTCGCACTCGCCCAGCAGCGCGAGATGCTCTTCGTAGTTCGCGGCCTGGATCAGCGCCGCGTCTTCCGGCAAGCCGAGTGGGGCAGGCTTCAACTTCTTCAGGCCATCGATCGCCTTGGTGACGATGGAGTTCTTCGCGCCCTCTTTCGCCGGCAAGTCGAACAGCACGACGGGCACCTTGACGTTGACCAGATGCGCCGCGATCTGCGCGCCCATCACGCCGGCGCCGAGGACGGCGACCTTGCGAACATTGAAACGATTCATCGAGTTCTCCAATCAGTCAGAACAGAGCTTCTTCCATCGCCATCAGCGGCGCAACACCCGCACGCGCACTGCGGATCAGCCCCGCCGTTTCCGGCAGCAGCTTGGCAAAGTAGAAGCGCGCAGTGTGCAGCTTGGCGGTGTAGAACGGATCGCCCGAATCCTTCTTCGCCAACGCGATCTTCGCCGAGCGGGCAAAGAAGTAGGCGAAGCACAGGTGACCGACGACGCGCAGGTAATCGACGGCGGCCGCACCCACCTCGTCAGGATTCTGAAACGCCTTCATGCCGAGCTCGGTGGTCAACTTGGTCACCTTGTCGCCGATGTCGGCCAGCGGGTTGACGAACTCCTGCATCTCTTCGTGCACGCCTTCTTCTTCGACGAAGTCGATGATGCGCTGGCCGAAGGCCTTCAGCTTCTTGCCGTTGTCGCCGAGCACCTTGCGGCCCAAGAGGTCGAGCGACTGGATCGTGTTCGTGCCTTCGTAGATCATGTTGATGCGCGCATCGCGCACGAACTGCTCCATGCCCCACTCTGCGATGTAGCCGTGGCCGCCGAAGACCTGCATGCAGTGCGAGGTGGCGAGCCAGGCGTTGTCGGTGAAGAAGGCTTTCAGCACGGGGGTCAGCAGCGCCACTTCATCGGCGCATTGTTTGCGCAGGTCGTCATCGTCGGTGGCCAATTCCTGGTCGAGCAGCAGCACCGTGTGCAGCGCCAACGCTCGCGCGCCTTCGGCATAGGCGCGCGCGGTGAGCAACATCTTGCGCACGTCCGGGTGCACGATGATCGGGTCGGCCGCCTTGTCCGGCGCTTTCGGGCCTGACAGGCTGCGCATCTGCAGACGATCTTTCGCGTAGGCCACGGCGTTCTGGTACGCCGCTTCGGTGAGACCGAGGCCCTGGTTGGCGACGCCAATGCGCGCGCCGTTCATCATCACGAACATCGCCGGCAAGCCGTTGTTGGCCTCGCCGACGAGCCAGCCGGGCGGGCTATCCATGTTCATCTGGCAGGTGCTGTTGCCGTGGATGCCCATCTTGTGTTCGATCGCGCCGCAGGTGATGGCGTTGCGCGCGCCGAGCGTGCCGTCTTTGTTGGGCACGAACTTGGGCACGATGAACAGCGAGATGCCTTTGCTGCCTTGCGGCGCATCGGGCAGGCGTGCCAACACGAGGTGGATGATGTTCTCCGCCAGGTCGTGTTCACCCGAGGAGATGAAGATCTTGCCGCCGCTGATTTTGTAGCTGCCATCAGGCTGAGGCTCGGCCTTGCTGCGCAGCATGCCGAGGTCGGTGCCGCAATGCGGCTCGGTCAGGCACATCGTGCCGGTCCACTGGCCGCTCGACAGCTTGGGCAGGTACAGCGACTTCTGCTCGGGCGTACCGTGCACGTGCAGGCACTCGTACGCGCCATGCGACAGGCCGGGGTACATCGCCCAGGCCTGGTTGGCGCTGTTGAGCATTTCGTAGAAGCACTGGTTGACGAGGTACGGCAGGCCCTGGCCGCCAAACGCCGGGTCGCACGACAGCGCCGGCCAGCCGCCTTCGACGTACTTCGCGTAGGCCTCTTTGAATCCCTTCGGCGTGGTCACGGCGTGCGTGCTCTTGTCGAGCGTGCAGCCCTCCTGGTCGCCGCTCAGGTTGAGCGGCTGCAAGACCTCGCTGGCGAACTTGCCGCCTTCTTCGAGCACCGCATTGACGGTGTCGGCGTCGAGGTCTGCGTACGCCGGAATCGTCTTCAGCGTCGGCACCGCATCGAGCAGTTCGTGCAACACGAACTGCATGTCGCGCAACGGTGGGGTGTACTGGGCCATCGTGGGGTCTCCCTGGGTAAAGCGATTCAGCGCCGGAGCGGCGGTGTCGGGGCGGTCATGTAGTGCGCGAGCACATGCTCGAAGGCCCGCTGCACGCGGTCCATCGCGCCGGGCAGGCGCAGGAAGCGCGCGTCGTGGTGCAGCGCCAGGATCAGGCCGTGCAGCTCGAACAGCATCTGCATCGCATCGGTGTCGGGCTTCAGGTGGCCTTCTTCGACGGCAATGCGGATCGCACGTTCGAGCGCTTTGTGCCAGGCCCGCACCATCGACACCAGCGCGTCACGCACGGGGCCTGGCCGGTCGTCGAACTCGACGGCGCCGCTGATGTAGATGCAGCCCGAATCGAGCTCCACCGAGACCCGCTTGACCCAGCGCTCGAACAGCGCGCGCAAGCGCGGCAGGCCGCGCGGCTCGGCCAGCGCCGGGTAGAACACCTCTTCTTCGAACTTGGCGTTGTACTCGCGCACAACGGAGATCTGAAGTTCCTCGCGCGAGCCAAAGTGGGCAAAGACGCCCGACTTGCTCATCTGCGTCACTTCGGCCAGCGCGCCGATCGACAGCCCTTCGAGGCCGACATGCGAAGCCAGACCGAGCGCGGCGTCGAGGATCGCGGCGCGCGTCTGCTGGCCCTTGTGGGCCGGTTTGGTGGCGCGGAGGTCGATGTCCAAGGCGGTGGGCATGAATGAATCGAACGTTCGTTCTATTTTGCAGATTCCAAGGGCGCTGTCGCGTCGATTTGTTGGGGTTTTCTAGTGCTGCGGCTCTATCGAAGACACGGGTAAACCCGCGATTGACACCGCCCTACGATCGCTGCTCGGTTCAGGAGAACAAGCGATGAAGGTCTGTGTGGCGGGGCTCGGCGCGGTGGGCGGGCTGCTGGCGGCGCGACTGGCGCTGGCCGGGCACGAGGTCTCGGCATTGGCGCGCGGGGCCACGCTGCAAGCGGTGCGCGAGCGCGGGCTGGTGCTGATCACGAACCGCGGCGAACGGCATGTCGCACGCATCGACGCTGCAGCCTCGGCGGCAGAGCTGCTGCCGCCCGAGTTGCTGATCGTCACCTTCAAGGGCCAGGCCTTGGCTGCCGATGCGCAACAGCTGGCGCCGCTGATCGATGCCAACACCGTCGTGCTGCCGATGATGAACGGCGTGCCCTGGTGGTTCTTGCAGCCGAACGATCCGAAGCCGCTGGCCAGCGTCGATCCGCACGGCCACATTGCGGCAACGGTGCCGCTGGCGCAAACGCTCGGCGCGGTGGTGCACCTGACCTGCGTCGGCACCGCGCCGGGTGAAGTCAGGCATGGCTTCGGCGAACGCTTGATCGTCGGTGAACCGTCAGGCCAGCCGAGCGAGCGCGTCGAACGAGTGGCCGACGTGCTCGAGAGCGCAGGCTTTCAGGCCGAACGCAGCAGCGACATCCGCCGCGACATCTGGTTCAAGCTCTGGGGCAACATGACGACGAACCCGGTCTCGGCGCTGACCGGCTCGGCTTGCGACGCCATCCTCGACGATGAGTTGGTCAGTGCATTCATGGCGCGTGGCATGGCCGAGGCGGCGGCCATCGGCGCGCGCATCGGCTGCCCGATCGAACAGACGCCCGCAGCCCGCATGGCCGTGACGCGACAGCTCGGCGCCTTCAAAACCTCGATGCTGGTCGACGCGGAAAACGGCCGCGCGCTCGAACTCGATACACTCATCGGCGCGGTGCGCGAGATCGGCGCACGCGTCGGCGTGGACACGCCAAACATCGACGCTTTGCACGGTTTGGCGCGTTTGATGGACCGTACGAACCGCATAAGGCGTGCCACCAATTGAGGCGCAGCCTTGCAATCGGCTAATCTCCGCTTGTGGACGTTCTGCAACTCGATGTCTCCGGCCGCCCGCAAGCCTGGATCACGCCCAGGGAAGCGGCGGTCATCTACGCCAGCGACGGCGTCGCCTGGACGCTCGGTGACGCCTGTCATGTGCTGCGCGGCGGCATCCAGCGCACCACCGGCAAACAGTCGCGCATCGAGGTCCACGCCATCATCGCCGTGCGCGGCTCGGTGCCCAGCCGCGCCTGGCGGGTCACGCCGACCATCACCAACAGCAAGCTGTTCGTTCGCGACCGCAACGTCTGCGCCTACTGCGGCGGCCACTTCGTCTTCGAAGACCTGACGCGCGAACACATCGTGCCGGTCTCGCGCGGCGGCGGCGATGCGTGGATGAACTGCATCACCGCCTGCCGCTCGTGCAACGGCCACAAGGGCAACCGCCTGCCCGAAGAAGCGCGCATGACGCTGATGTACCTGCCGTACATCCCGAGCCTGCACGAAGACATGATCCTGCGCGGCCGTCGCATCCTGGCCGACCAGATGGAGTTCCTGCTGGCC
>JANMHY010000243.1:0-4151 GCA_031375525.1 Burkholderiales bacterium | reverse complement strand
GAAAGCCGTGCAACAACAGCGCGCGCGGCAAGCCCGGCGCTTCGGCATTTGCGCGGCACGACAACGTGATGCCGTGCGGCAGCGTGGTGTCGAAGCAGCGAATAGACATCTTCAAGACGGCACCCAGCCACGCAACGTCAGCGCCACGTCTTCGACCCCCGTGCGCTTCAACGCCGAAAAAAGCGTGATGCCAATGTCGGCCTCATCGCTCGAGTACGCACCCAGCGCGGCTGTCGTTGCATTGAGCGACGCATCGGCCTCCTTGCGCGACAGCTTGTCGGCCTTGGTCAGCAGCACCAGCAGCTTCACGCTGCCGTTGCGCACGCGCTGCGCAATCCATTCGAGCAAGCGGTGGTCCAACTCGGTCAGGCCCAGCCGCGAATCGGCCATCAGCACGACGCCGGAGAGGTCACGCCGCTGCGCCAGGTAGTCGGCCATGACCTGCTGCCAGCGCAGCTTGGCGTCGCGCTCCACGGCGGCGTAGCCATAGCCCGGCAGGTCGGCGAACAGCGCGTCGGGCGCGTCGGCCGGGCCGAGCGCGAACAGGTTGATGTGCTGCGTGCGCCCCGGCGTCTTCGACGCAAAGGCCAGCCGCTTTTGCTGCGCCAGCGTGTTGATCGCGGTCGATTTGCCGGCGTTGCTGCGGCCAACAAATGCGATCTCCGGCAGCTCGGGCAGCGGCAGTTGATCGAGCTGCGCGGCGGTGGTGAGGAAGCGCGCGGTGTGCGTCCAGGCCAACGCCAGTTGCGTGGGTGAACGGGTGACAGAGGATGCAGACATTCGGCATTGTAAAATTCGCCGGCTTTGCGCCCGGGCACACCGCTCGGACATCACTCCAACATTCAGGCCCGCGACTCCATGAAGGCTCGTTTTCTGCTTCTCGGCGCCCTCGCCGTTTTTGCTCATGTGGCTTCTGCGGCCACGGCCGTGGCACCCGCCGCCAAGCCCGATCTGGCCAAAGGCCAGGCCACCGCGCAAGTCTGCGCCGCCTGCCACACCGCCGACGGCTCGCGCGGCAGCCCGGCCAACCCGATCCTGGCCGGCCAGCACCCCGAGTACCTCGTCAAGCAGTTGATGGAGTTCAAGGCCGGCAAGCGCAACAACGCCATCATGAAAGGCTTCGCCTCGACGCTGTCCGACGACGACATGAAAAACGTCGCCGCGTTCTACGCCAGCAAGAGCGCCAAGCCCGGCTTCGCCAAGGACAAGACGCTGGTGACGCTCGGCGAAAAAATCTACCGCGGCGGCATCGCCGACAAGGCCGTGCCAGCGTGCGCTGCCTGCCACGGCCCCAGTGGCGCCGGCCTGCCGGCGCAGTATCCGCGCATGGGCGGCCAGCACGCCGATTACACCGAGGCGCAGATGACGGCCTTTCGCGGCGGCGTGCGCGCCAACAGCGTGCAAATGGTCACCATCGCCGCCAAGCTGAGCGACCGCGAGATCAAGGCCGTGTCGGATTACATCGCCGGCTTGCGCTGACGGCTGGAGTCCGCTCAAGTTCGCGCCACGCCGCGCCGATAAGGCCGGCATGCCCTGCCCGCACTGCGACCACGCTGATCCCAAAGACGACGGCTTCGCCCGCCTCGACGCCGACTTCGTGCGCGTGATCGAGGACGTGATCGACACGCTGATCGCGCGCCACGTCATCAACATCACCGACCTGCCGGACCAGGCGCAGGCCAAGCTGTTCGCGCGCAAGAGCTTCCGCGAGCGCGCCGGGCGCAATGCGTTGAAGCTGTTCGGCGACGAGGTCTGGCCGCAGCCTCAGTGAACCGCGCGCGCTGCAGCGCGCCTGCCTGGCGAAGCCGCCTCGTCCTTGGCCGCAGCCGCATGCTCTGCGACCACACGGCGCTGCTTGCCGCTGCGCCCGCGCTCGGCGTTATGCGCGTCGCTGTGGCTGTGCACACGTGTCGTGCCCAGGCCTTGCTCACGCAGGAACTTGCGCAGCGCGGCCGCGGCGCCCGCATGCGGGCCGCCGCCATAGACGTCCAGCCGCAGCGAATGCGGGCCGCGCTGGCACAACTGGAAGTCGAACACCCCCGCCTCGTCTTCGAGCACCGTGGTCAGCGCCAGCGGCGCCAGGTGCACTTCGTGGCCATCGCTGGCTTCGAGCGTCAGCACGTCGTCGGCACGCCCTTGAACTTCGATCACCGGCAGCGCGCTGCCGCAGGCACACGCGCCAGGGACAAAACGCACACGGTCGCCGAGGTCGTAGCGGATCACCGGCTGCACATGGTTGGCCAGGTTGGTCAGCAGCGTGGTCGCACCGAACTCGCCGGGCGCGACCGCACGGCCCGCGTCGTCCACCGGCTCCAGGATCACCCAGTCGGCGTTCAAGTGCAGGTGGCCGCAGCGGCATTCACTGGCCATGATGAAGCACTCGCTAGCGCCGTAGTTGTCGCGCACCGGCGCATGAAAGCGCTCGCCCAGGGCGCGCCGCGTCGCCGGTGTCAGCGTCTCGCCGCCGGTCCACAGCGCATGCGGCGCAATCTTCAGCCGCCCTCTTTTCTGCTCTTCGGACAGCACCCAGGCCATGCTCGGGTAGCTGGCCAGCACGGTCGGATCGAAGGCGTTGAGCTGCGCGACGAGTTGCGCCAGCGGCTGCAGGAACGAGAAACTCTGCGAGGTCGCGCCGAGCCACGGGTTGAGTTCGCGCGCGCGCTCGAAGGCGACGACGCTGGCGAAGTGGCCGTCGGTGGCGGCGACGAGCGCAATGCGTTCCAGGCCGCTGCCGGTGAACAGATCGGACCAGCCTGTGGCGCCAGCCAGCGAGATCGGCCCGCGCGCCGCTTCGAGCGCGTCGGCCACGGCCAGCGCTTGCCCGTCCTGCACGAACAGCGCCGGCTCGCCGCTGCTGCCTGAGCTTTCCCAGACAATGTAGCGGCCGAGAAAGGCCTCGCCGCGGTTGCTGCGATCGCGCACGAAGGCGCGCAGCGCCGGCAGCGCAAGGGCCGGGTCGGTGACCCAATCGTCAAAGCGCTGCATCAGCTCGCGTTTGTGCACGGGGCGCAAGCGCTGCAGCGTCTCGTCGGCCGTGCCTTCGTGCCCCGCCGCGCTCAAGCGCTCGCGGTACAGCCGCGAGCGCAATGCGGCGTCGTGCAACAGCGCTTCGAGGCGCAGTGTCTGCTGCGCTTGCCAGGACTGCACCGTGGCGTGGCTGGCGCTGACGACATCGGCATACGCCCAGGCCGTTTGCCAAGCATCGAAAACAGCGGTGTGATGTGACATGGCGTCAACCGATCTCGTCGGCATCGCCCTGGGCAGGGCGACGCGACCCACATTGGGTTGAAAGGGGGGCTGAGCCTGAAGACACTGCGCTGCCTCTCGACCGGCTCAACCGGGGCGCGCAGATTACTGCGTTTGCCGCGCCGCTGCGCCGCCGTTACGTGTCTTTGTCCCTGGACCCAGAAAAAGCAAAAGGCCCGCACGGGGCGGGCCTTCGAAGTTCTTCTTGTTGTCGAGAAATTTGGTTGCGGGGGCGTGCAACGTGGTTTGGAGGCGGGTGCGGATCCGATGAACGTACACGTGCCTACTTGAGCACGCGGCAGTTCCCGAACTCGCAGCGAACTGACCACACGACCGCAGCCTTGCACGAGACGTTGTAGAGCTCGAACCCTGGCCCTTTCGCCGTCATCGTCGCGGTCGCCGCTGCATCACACCCCTCACGGCGCGCCATCTGTTCGACTTGGAATGCCTCCTGCCCGAGCGGCGGGGCCGGCGTTCGTTTCGGCGCACTTTCTTCAACGCTCAGCGGCCTGACAGCCGTCCAGCCCAGCCCCAAAGGCGGCGCCGCGACAGAGGCGGTCGCGGATGACAACGTTGGGGTGGTCGGAGCCTCGGAGTCCACGCGCCGCCCGGGCGCTCCCTGATAAAGCGCAAGCACCCGAGGCACGTTCGCCTCAAGATCGGAGATGCGCTGCTCATGGCTGGGATGCGTGTTCGTGAAGTGAGCGCCGGAGCTTCCAAGCGTGGCCAGCATCTTTCGCCAGACGTTGGCCGCGGCTCGCGGCTCGAATCCCGCGCGCGCCATGAGCTCAAGCCCCATGACATCGGCTTCGCTCTCCATCTCGCGAGAGAACGGCAGTCGGATCAGGAAGAGCGAGCCGACATCGGCGGCTGTGGCAGCCACACCGGCATTGCGGCTGCCCGAG
>JANMHY010000220.1:0-3067 GCA_031375525.1 Burkholderiales bacterium | reverse complement strand
CCCCGTCAGCAGGCAGCAGATCGTCACGCTCGACGCCAACATCAAGGCCTTCGGCGCGGCGGCCTATTTCCCCTTCCTCGACAAACGCCAGGGCATCGTGCATGTGATCGGCCCTGAGCAGGGCGCCACGCTGCCGGGCATGACCGTCGTCTGCGGCGATTCGCACACCAGCACGCATGGCGCCTTTGGCGCGCTGGCGCATGGCATCGGCACCAGCGAGGTCGAGCATGTGCTGGCGACGCAGACGCTGCTCGCGCGCAAGGCGAAGAACATGGTGGTGCGGGTCGAAGGCAAGCTGCCGCGCGGCTGCACGGCCAAGGACATCGTGCTGGCGGTCATCGGCAAGATTGGCACCGCGGGCGGCACCGGCTACACGATCGAGTTCGGCGGCTCGGCCATTCGGGTGCTGTCGATGGAAGGCCGCATGACGGTCTGCAACATGGCCATCGAGGCGGGTGCACGTGCTGGCTTGGTGGCGGTGGACGAGAAGACGATCGAGTACGTGCGCGGCCGGCCGTTCCCGCCGACCGGCGCGGTGTTCGAGAGGGCCGCCGCGAACTGGCGCACGTTGACGAGCGATGACGGTGCCAAGTTCGATCGGATTGTCGAGATCGACGCGTCGAAGCTCATGCCGCAAGTGACTTGGGGCACGTCGCCGGAGATGGTGGTGTCGATCGACGATCGCGTGCCCGACCCCGAGCGCGAGAAGGACGCGACCAAGCGCGATGCGATCGAACGCGCGCTGACCTACATGGGGCTTGAGCCGAACAGGCGCATCGACGACATCCGCATCGACAAAGTGTTCATCGGCTCGTGCACGAACAGCCGGATCGAAGACTTGCGTGAGGCGGCAGCGGTGGTCAAGCGCTTGGGCAAGCGCGTCGCGAGCAACGTCAGGCTGGCGATGGTCGTGCCCGGGTCGGGTCTGGTCAAAGCGCAGGCCGAGCGCGAGGGTCTGGACGAAGTGTTCAAGGCGGCGGGCTTCGAGTGGCGCGAGCCCGGTTGCTCGATGTGCCTGGCGATGAACGCCGACCGCCTTGAGCCCGGCGAGCGCTGCGCCTCGACGAGCAACCGCAACTTCGAAGGCCGCCAAGGCGCAGGCGGCCGCACGCACCTCGTGAGCCCGGCGATGGCGGCAGCGGCTGCGATCGAAGGGCACTTTGTCGATGTGAGACGTCTATGAAAGCCTTTACTCTTCACAAAGGTTTGGTCGCGCCGCTCGACCGCGCCAACGTCGACACCGACGCGATCATCCCGAAGCAATTCCTGAAGTCGATCAAACGATCCGGTTTCGGCCCGAACCTGTTCGACGCCTGGCGCTACCTCGACAAAGGCGAGCCCGGCCAAGACCCGGCCACACGCAAGAGCAACCCCGATTTCGTGCTCAACCAATCGCGCTACAGCGGCGCCTCGGTGCTGCTGTGCCGCGAGAACTTCGGCTGCGGTTCGAGCCGCGAGCATGCGCCGTGGGCGATCGAGCAGTACGGCTTTCGTGCACTCATCGCACCGAGCTACGCCGACATCTTCTTCAACAACTGCTTCAAGAACGGCCTGCTGCCGATCGCCCTGCCCGACAGCCAGGTGGCGAAGTTGTTCGACGAGGTGGCGGCCTTTGTCGGCTACTCACTGACGATCGACCTGCCGCGCCAGGTGATCGTCAAACCCGACGGCAGCGAGCTGCCGTTCGACGTGCAGCCGTTTCGCAAACAGTGCCTCGTCAACGGCTGGGACGACATCGGCCTGACGCTGCGCCATGCCGACAAGATCCGCGCCTTCGAGGCCGAGCGTCTGGCCAGCCGGCCCTGGCTCGAAGGCCGCCCGCTCTGAGAAGGTGTGAGCGAACCCGACATGCCCGCTCGTGCCGCCATATCGCGCCCATTCGGCGTTGCAAATGCCCGCCGTGGCTTGAGCCACGGCTGCGCTTTGCGCCTTGATTGGGCGCAATCTGGCGGCCCGCTCGGGCACGCCGGATTCACCCACACCTTCTGATGCAGGCGTGGCTGCAACGCGTGGTGTTCTCGCGGGCTTGGCTCACGTTCGTCGTTCTGGTGGTCTCGTTCCTCGTCTTCGGCGCCGGCACCTACAACCTGTTCCTGGTGCTGAAGGCCAACCTCGACCTGATTGCCGAGCATGGCTGGCAGGCGCTGGCCGACGGCGCCGCGCAGCAGTTCGTCGAGTTGTTGTTCACAGCGGCGGCAAGCATGGCCGCATATGTCTTGTTCAAAGCCTGCGAGTACCGCCTGGTGCACCGGCTGTGTGATCCGAAGAAAGTCGAATGATGGCCAAGATTGCAATCCTGCCGGGTGACGGCATTGGCACCGAGATCGTTGCGCAGGCCGTGCGTGTGTTGCGCGCGCTGGGGGTGCCGCTGCAGATGGACACCGCGCTCGTTGGTGGGGCTGCGTATGAAGCGCACGGCCATCCTTTGCCCGACGACACCCTACAGTTGGCCAAGGACAGCGACGCCATCCTCTTCGGCGCCGTCGGCGACTGGAAGTACGACAAGCTCGAACGCGCGCTGCGCCCCGAGCAGGCCATCCTCGGCCTGCGCAAGCACCTCGGCCTGTTCGCCAACTTCCGCCCGGCACTGTGCTACGAGCAGTTGACGCATGCGTCTTCGCTGAAGCCCGAGCTGGTGTCGGGCCTGGACATCCTGATCATCCGCGAGCTGACGGGCGACATCTACTTCGGCCAGCCGAGAGGCAGGCGCACGGCGGTCGATGGCCACTTCCCCGGCAGCGAGGAAGCCTTCGACACGATGCGCTACTCGCGTCCGGAGATCGAGCGCATTGCGCATGTGGCCTTTCAGGCCGCGCGCCAGCGCAGCAGACGAGTGACCAGCGTCGACAAATCAAACGTGCTCGAAACCTTCCAGTTCTGGAAAGACGTGGTCACCGAGGTCCACGCGCAGTACCCGGACGTCGAACTCGATCACATGTACGTCGACAACGCGGCGATGCAGTTGGTGAGAGCGCCGAAGAAGTTCGACGTCGTCGTCACCGGCAACATGTTCGGCGACATCCTCTCCGACGAGGCGGCGATGCTGACCGGCTCGATCGGCATGCTG
>JANMHY010000623.1:0-2538 GCA_031375525.1 Burkholderiales bacterium | reverse complement strand
GTTGAAGGCCAGCGACTCGCTGGTCGAGTGGGTGATGAAGACGGTGCCCAAGATGGGCGCCGGCTGGTGCCCGCCGGGCATGCTCGGCATCGGCGTCGGCGGCACCGCCGAGAAGGCGATGGCGATGGCCAAGGAAGCGCTGATGGACGACATCGACATGTTCGAGCTGAAGCAGCGCGGGCCGAAGACCGACATCGAGAAGCTGCGCGTCGAACTCTGCGACCAAGTCAACGCCCTGGGCATCGGCGCGCAGGGCCTCGGCGGCCTGACCACCGTGCTCGACGTCAAGATCAAGACCTTCCCGACGCACGCCGTGGGCAAGGCGGTGGCGATGATCCCCAACTGCGCCGCGACGCCCCACGCGCATGTGGTGATGGACGGCTCGGGCCCTGCGTACCTAGAACCACCGAGCCTCGACCTCTGGCCCGACGTGCATTGGCAGCCCGACTACAACAAGAGCCAGAAGGTCGATCTCAACACGCTGACCAAGGAACAAGTGGCGGCGTGGAAGCCGGGCGACACGCTGCTGCTCTCCGGCAAGATGCTCACCGGCCGCGACGCCGCGCACAAGCGCATCCAGGACATGCTTGCCAAAGGCGAGAAGCTGCCGGTCGATTTCACCAACCGCGTCATCTATTACGTCGGCCCGGTCGATCCGGTGCGCGACGAAGTTGTCGGCCCGGCGGGCCCGACCACCGCGACGCGCATGGACAAGTTCACCGAGATGATGCTCAGCGAAACCGGCCTGATCTCGATGATCGGCAAGGCCGAACGCGGGCCGACCGGCATCGAGGCAATCAAGAAGCACAAGAGCGCGTACCTGATGGCGGTCGGCGGTGCGGCGTATCTCGTCTCCAAGGCGATCAAGGGCGCGAAGGTCGTCGCCTTCGCCGACCTCGGCATGGAAGCGATCTACGAATTCGACGTCAAGGACATGCCGGTCACCGTGGCGGTCAGCGCCGATGGCACCAGCGTGCACACCACCGGACCGCGCGAGTGGCAGGCGAAGATCGGGAAGATTCCGGTGGCGGTGGCGTAAGGAGCGAGCTGAAGCTTGACCACCACATCGGAGTACCATTTCGTTATGCAACTCGTCACCGGCACCGTTGTTGAAGGCAAAGTAGTTTTGTCAGGTGTCACATTGCCCGAAGGCGCGGTCGTCACCGTGCTCGCGCAAGAGGCGCAGCCCAGCGTCAAGCTGCCCGCGCATTTGCAGGCCGAGCTTGAAGATGCATTGGGCGAGGCCGACCGCGAAGAAGGCATCTCCGCCGACGAACTGTTCGCGAAGCTCAAGCAGCGCGGTTGAGCGTGGCGCTGGTTGCCCGCATCAAGCCGCGCGCGGAGCGCGAAATCATCAGAGCGGCCGACTGGTGGCGCGCCAACCGTCCCGCAGCGCCGGGCGCCATCGAGTCAGACCTCAAGGCCGCCATCGACGCTCTGGTCGAGCAGCCCGGCATCGGCAGCAAGGTGGAAAATGCACGTGCGCCCGAAACGAGACGCGTGTACCTCGCGCGTACCAGGTACTTCATCTACTACCGCCCAAAGGGCAACTACCTTGAAGTGATCGCGTTTTGGCACGCGTCACGCGAAACCGAACCGAGCGTGTGATGCAAGCGATCTACGAGATTGACGTGAAGGACATGCCGGTCACCGTGGCGGTCAGCGCCGACGGCACCAGCGTGCGCAACACCGGGCTGCGCGAATGGCAGGCGAAGATCGGGGAGATTACGGTGGCGGTGGCGTAGATGCCGTTCACCCAAAGGTTCGCATGGGCCTTCGGCTTCCTGGTCCTCACCGCCAGCGTCATCGGCATTGCTGGCATGTTGCTGGGACTTGATGTTCAGAAGCTTCTGTTCTCCGCGTGGTTCGCTCTACCCGTGTTTGCGGTTGCTTGGCTGGTCGCGCCCTGGGTATCGACTCGAGTCCCGTTCAAGTAACCCATACCTCGCTACTGCAAATGCCCACCCACATCCTCCAATTCCTCCCGAACAACGAACGCGTCGGCATCGCCTTCTCCGGCGGCCTCGACACCAGCGCCGCCGTCCTCTGGATGCGCAAGAAAGGCGCCATCCCCTGCACCTACACCGCGCACCTCGGCCAGCCCGACGAGAGCGACTACGACGAGATTCCGCGCAAGGCCAAGGCCTACGGCGCCGACATCGCGCGCCTGATCGACTGCCGGCCGCAGCTCGTCGCCGAAGGCATCGCCGAGATCCAGGCCGGTGCCTTTCACATCAGCACCGGCGGCGCCACCTACTTCAACACGCCGCCGCTCGGCCGCGCGGTCACCGGCACTGCGCTCGTGATCGCGATGCGCGAAGACGGCGTCAACATCTGGGGCGACGGCAGCACCTACAAGGGCAACGACATCGAGCGCTTCTACCGTTACGGCCTGCTCGCCAACCCGAAGCTGCGCATCTACAAGCCCTGGCTCGATCAGACCTTCATCGACGAACTCGGCGGCCGCAAGGAGATGAGTGAGTTCTTGATCGCGAATGGCTTCGACTACAAGATGAGCGTCGAGAAGGCGTACAGCAC
>JANMHY010000110.1:0-2078 GCA_031375525.1 Burkholderiales bacterium | reverse complement strand
GTGTACCGCTTCATGGCCTGGCTGATGGTCGGCGCAGCGGTGTTGTCTGCCACGCTGCTGCCGCGGCTGAACGTGGCCGCGGCGCCGCAGAGCGTGCCGCGCAATGACCTGATCGGCTTCGTCGCCGTGATCGCCGCAGTGGCCGTCGGCTACCTCGTCACCGACCGCTTGATCGCGCCGGCGATGCATTCGCTGATGGCGCCGCTGTGGCAGGGCAGCACGTTGTCGGCCTCGTTGCAAGGCCGCTGGGCCGATCTGGCCGCGCTGCTCGCCGGCATCGCGATCACGCTGCCGCTGGCAGCGTTTGCCGCGCGGCGCGCCAAGTTCGAGACGCTGCTGTCAGGCCTGGCGAACTACTTCAGCACCAAAGGCGCGGCGGCGTTTCTCGTGCTGATCGTGTTCTACAAGTTAGGCGATGCGTTCGCCGGCTCGCTGCTGACACCATTTCTGTTGAAGGCCATGGCGTACTCACCGGCTGAGGTGGGCCTGGTCAACAAGGTGCTCGGCCTGTGGCTGACGATTGCAGGCGCGCTGATGGGCGGCGCGCTGATGATCAAGCTTGGCCTGTGGCGCTCGCTGATGCTGTTCGGCGTTTTGCAGATGGCGAGCAACCTCGCCTTCTGGTGGCTGGCCGTCGGCGGCAAGGGCACGCTCGGCGCGTTGACGATTCCGGCCTTCGATTGGAAGTTCGTCCAGCTCGCCGCGCCGACGCCGGTGGACGGAGCGCTCTTGATGGCGGTGGCGGTGGAGAACCTCACCGGCGGCATGGGCACCGCGGCCTTCGTCGCCTTCTTGATGAGCCTGACCAACCAGCGCTTCACGGCCACGCAGTTCGCGCTGCTGTCGGCGTTTGCGTCGATCGGCCGCGTCTGGGTCGGGCCGCTGGCCGGCGTGCTCGCCGAGAGCATCGGCTGGCCGACGTTTTTCATCGTGTCCACCATCGCCGCGGTGCCTGCGTTGGCGCTGCTCTGGTGGCTGCGGGCGAGTGTGCGCGCGCTGGACCACAATCCATCGACGGTGTCTGTAGAGGAGTCGTGACCATGGCGGCTGATGTTTCGTTGTTCAGCGCATCGTGCTCGTGCCCGATGCATCTCCTGCGCTCGCGCCGCTTGTTCACCGGCTTGCTGGCCGGCGCGGCGTTACCGGTGTGGGCACAACAGGACAAGAACGCTGCCGCCGACGAAGGCGTGAAGCGCGACGTCGGCAAGGAAAGCCAGTTCACCAAGCTCGTCTCGGCCGAACAGGTGGAAGCCGCAGCGCAGAAGCAGTACGCGCAGATGCTGACGCAGGCGCAGCAGCAACGCGCGCTGGCGCCCGACAGCCACCCGCAGATCGAGCGCCTGCGCTACATCGCGCAGCGCCTGATCCCATCGACCCACGGCTGGAACGAGCGCGCCAAGCAGTGGAAGTGGGAGGTCAACCTGCTCGGCAGCAAGGACTTGAACGCGTTCTGCATGCCCGGCGGCAAGATCGCCTTCTACTTCGGCATCCTGTCGCAACTGCAACTCAGCGATGACGAAGTGGCGACGATCATGGGCCACGAGATGGCGCATGCGCTGCGCGAACACGCGCGCGAGCGCATGGGCAAGACGGCGGCCACACGCTTGGGCGCCGGTGCCCTGTCGGCGCTGGCATACAGCCCGGCCACCTTCGGCAGCTTGGCTTGGATATCCTGGATGCGCGAAGCGCCACTGGGGTGCGTGGACAAAAACGGCGGCGGCGCGCCCTTGTTCGCCGACATCATCTTCTGCCACAGCGTGACGCCAGCGGCGGGGTCATAGCCGCCGCGGGCGGCGAGGTCCATGCCGACGATGTCGGCTTCGCTTTCGTCTTCGCGGCTGAACTTGAGCGTCAGGATCTGCGCGCCCATGTTCAGCGCCGCGTCACCCAGGTTGCCCAGGCCGAGCAGCGCCGACAGGGCACCGGCGCCCAAGCGTGTGGCCGCCGTCTTGCCCATGCGCTCGCGCGCGTGTTCGCGCAGGGCATGAGCCATCTCGTGGCCCATGATCGTCGCCACCTCGTCGTCGCTGAGTTGCAGCACCGACAGGATGCCGAAGTAGAAGGCGATCTTGCCGCCG
>JANMHY010000095.1:0-2600 GCA_031375525.1 Burkholderiales bacterium | reverse complement strand
CCATCGTGCTGACCATCACCTTGGGCACACCGATCGGCAAGGCGCGCATCGCCGGTGTGGCCAATGAAGTGCCGCCGGAGCCGCCCGCCGAGACGATGCCGCCGACATCGCGCCTAGTGAGCAGGAACCGCTCGAAGGCGGTGGCCATGGCGGTGACGGCGCTGCCGCGGTCGCCGCTGAAGACCGCGCTCTCGCCCTCGGGGTGATGGCGCGCCACTTCGCGCGGGTGCACGCTCGCAGGCGAGGGTTTGCCACTGGTGGCGAGGTCAACGGTGACGACGCGCAGGCCGAGCTTTTCGAGGCACTGGCGCAGGTAGGCGAGCTCGCGGCCCTTGGTGTCGAAGGTGCCGGCGACGTAGGCGGCGCGCGCGCTGGTGGCGGCGACGGGGAAGTCGAAGACTTGCGCATCTGTTCGCGCTGAGCTTGTCGAAGCCCTTGCGGCACGGGCCAGCCCTTCGACAGGCTCAGGGCGACCGGGAGTACGTGAGATGTCCGCCACCGGCGCCGCTGCATCGCCGCTGTTCCACCGATTGACGCCGCGCACCGTGCGCGGCAAGAGGTCGTCGAGCGACGGCGCGCCGTCGCCGTGTTCGCGCCGCACCGTGAACACGCGTGTCGGTTCAGGCTCGACGGCAGGCGGCGGTGCTTGGTCCTCGGCTTCGTCGTGGCCGCCTACCTTCACGCCGAGCAGCCGCTCCTGCAGTCCACGATCGGCCGCGAGCTCGGCGGCAGGCATCTCCTGCGCAATGCGGCCGTTGACCATGACGCCGATGCGATCCGCCACTTCGAGCGCAACGCCCAGGTTCTGCTCGATCAGCAGCACCGCGATCTCGCCTTCGGCAGCGAGCGAGCGCAATGCTTGCGCCACTTGCTCGACGATCACCGGCGCCAGACCCTCGGTCGGTTCGTCCATGACGAGCAGCTTCGGTTCGAGCAGCAGCGCGCGGCCGATCGCCAGCATCTGCTGCTCGCCGCCGGAGAGTTGCGCGCCGCCGTTGCCCCTGCGCTCGGCCAGGCGCGGGAACATCGAGTACACGCGATCGACTTCGCGCTTGTTCGACGCGACGAGCTTCAAGGTCTCATCTACGGTGAGTGACGGCCACACGCGCCGGCCTTGCGGTACGTACGCGATGCCGCGTTTGGTGATCTGGCTCGGCGTGCGGCCGAGAGTCTCCTCGCCGAACAGCTTGACGCTGCCGGTCGCCGGGACCAGGCCGGTAATCGCGTTGCACAGCGTCGTCTTGCCCATGCCGTTGCGCCCGACGATGCCGAGCACGCCCCTGTCGATCGCGAGGCTCACCGACTGCAGCGCGTGGGCGCGGCCGTAGTACACGTCGAGCGCTTCGACGACGAGCACCGGGCCGTTTGCCTTGTCTTGCGATTTGCGCAACCAGAAGGCCATCAATGCTTCCCGCCCATGTAGATGGCTTGAACTTGCGCATCGTTCTCGATCTGCTCCGGCGTGCCGGTCTTCAGCACCTTACCGTTGTGCATCACGGTCACCTTGTCGACGACGCGCAGTGCGATGTCGAGGTCATGCACGATCAGCACGAAGCTCATGTGCGACGGCAGCGAGCGCAGCAGCAGCACCAGCTCGCGCCGCTCAGCCGGCGACAGGCCGGCGGCGGGCTCGTCGAACAGGATCAAACGCGGCGCACCCGCCAGCGCCATGCCGATCTCGAGTTGCCGCTGCTGGCCATGCGCGAGGTTGGCGACGAGCTCGTCGGCGATGTGCGTCAGCCGCGCGCGCTCCAACAGCTCCTGCGTCGCCAGCGTCGAGGCATGGCTGCCACGCGCCCGCCAGAAGCTGTAGCGCCCGTTGGCAACACCGCGCACGGCGAGAAAGAGGTTGTCGCGCACCGTCAGGTCGCGGAATAGCAGCGAAGACTGGTACGTGCGCCGCAAGCCCTTGCGAATGCGCTCGTGCGGCGGCAGCTCGGTGATGTCTTCGCCGAAAAAATAGATCCGCCCGGCAGTGGGCGGAAAGTCGCCTGTGATGGCGTTGAACAGCGTCGTCTTGCCGGCGCCGTTGGAGCCGAGAACGGCGTACTTCTGTCCCGCCGTCACCGACAACGAGACATCATCGACCGCGCGCAGCGCGCCGAAGGCCCGCGTCACGTTGGTCAGCGTCAGCGCGTCGTTCGTGGCGAGCGACGTGTGTACAGGCATGGCCGCCCCGCGAGAGGCGGCCGTGCTGGTTCTGAGCTGCGTGACCGAAGCCATCTTCAGGGGCAAGCCGGCACGTCGCGCGTGCCCATCTTGAAGTCTTCAGCCTTCATGCCGAGCAACTGATCGACGTTGTCGACCTTGCGCGCCACCTTGGTGGTGAGACCGCCTTGCGCGTCCTTGACCACCTCGATGACGAAGGTCGTGCCGATGGCCTGGCGGTTCGCGTCGAGCTTGACGTCGCCGGTGGGCGTCTTCAACACCATCTTCGACAGCGCCTCGCGGTACTTGGCCTGGCCGCCCGACAGATCGCCCTTCACGGCATCGAGCCCATCGAGTGCTGCCTTCATGTTCTGGTAGTACACGTAGGCGATCAGGCTCGGGCTCGGGAAGCCGCCGTCCTTGACCGGATAGGTCTTCTGGTAGTCGGCCAC
>JANMHY010000614.1:0-3453 GCA_031375525.1 Burkholderiales bacterium | reverse complement strand
CTACACCGGCAAGGTCAACGAGGGCGAGCGCGAGATGGTGTTGACGTTGAAGGACGACACATGACTTCAATAGTGATAACGCAACTGCGCAATCAACAGCGCGCCGCTTTCCACCCGATAGACCATGCGGTGTTCGTCGTTGATGCGTCGTGACCAGTACCCCGAAAGCGCGTGCTTGAGCGGCTCGGGCTTTCCCACGCCTGAAAACGGTTCACGTTTGATCTCTGCGATGAGCTTGTTGATGCGTTCGACCATCCGCTTGTCTTGCTTCTGCCAGTACAGATAGTCGTCCCATGCTTCTTCGGCAAATATCAGCCTCACTTGTCAGCCAGCTTTCGTTCTACGCCTTTGCCGGCGTCGAGCTGCGTGGTGGCCGAGAGGAGGCGCTTCGCGTTCGTCGGGTTGCGCAGCAGGTAGGCCGTTTCTTCGAGCGCCTGGTAGTCGTCGAGCGACAGCATCACGACGGCCTGCTCGCCGTTGCGGGTGATGATCAACGCCTCGTGGTCGTTGCACACCCGGTCCATGGTCTGCGCCAGATTCGCGCGTGCTGAAGAATAGGTAATGGCGTCCATCGAAAGCCTCCAGATAAGTACGTATTATTGTACAACTTGATGAATCCCAACAACTTGCCTCAGCGCATCACCCGCACGATCCGCCAGGACGTGACGTCCGGCGCCGGCTATGCGATCCAGCCGAGCGCCGGCATGGTCAAGCTCGACGCGATGGAGAACCCGTTCGGCTTGCCGTCTGCCTTGAAGCGGGCGCTCGGCGAACGTCTTGCGGAGGTGGCGATCAACCGCTACCCGGTCAACAAGGGCGAGGTCGCGGCGGCGCTGACGCAGCACTTCGACGTGCCGGCGGGATGCAAGCTGATCGTCGGCAACGGCTCGGACGAGCTGATCGATCTGCTGTCGGTGGCTTGCGACGTACCCGGCGCGACAGTGCTCGCGCCGCTGCCGGGCTTCGTGATGTACGAGAGGTCGGCGCGGTTGCGCGGCTTGAAGTTTGTCGGTGTGCCGCTGACACCGCAATTCGAACTCGACGAGGCGGCGATGCTGACCGCGATCCAAGAAGCCAAACCGGCGCTGACCTACATCGCCTACCCAAACAACCCGACAGGCAATCTCTTCGACGAGGCCATTGTTCAGAAGATCGTCGATGCGGTCGGTGCGCAGGACGGCCTCGTCGTGTTCGACGAGGCCTATCAACCGTTCTCGTCGCGCACCTGGATGCCCAAGCTGGCGGCGCACGAGCATGTGCTGATCCTGCGCACGCTGTCGAAGTTCGGCCTCGCAGGCGTGCGCATGGGCTACCTCGCCGGCGCGGCGCCGCTGATCGAGCAGATCGACAAGGTCAGCCCGCCGTACAACATCAGCGCGCTCAACGCGGCGGCGACGCTGTTCGCGCTCGAACATGCCGAGGTCTTTGCCGAGCAGGCCGACATCCTGCGCCGCGAGCGCCAGCGCCTCGTGATCTCGCTGCGCGGCATGAGCGGCGTCACCGTGTTCCCGAGCGAAGCCAACATGATCCTCGTGCGCGTGCCCGATTCGAAGCGCGCGTTCGACGGCATGAAACAGCGCAAGGTGCTGGTCAAGCACATCGCCGGCCTGCACCCGCTGCTGGCGAATTGCCTGCGTCTGACGGTCGGCGCACCGGAAGAGAACACGATGATGATCCAAGCGTTGAAGGAAAGCCTGTGACAGACCCTCGCATCGCCGAAGTGCAGCGCAACACCAAGGAAACGCAGATCCGCGTCAAGGTCAACCTCGACGGCACGGGCGTGGCCAGGCTGGCCACCGGCATCGGCTTCTTCGACCACATGCTCGATCAGATCGCGCGCCATGGCTTGATCGACTTGCAGATCGAAGCCAGCGGCGATTTGCACATCGACGGTCACCACACGGTGGAAGATGTCGGCATCACCCTCGGGCAGGCCGTTGCCAAGGCGGTCGGCGACAAGGCGGGCCTGACGCGCTACGGCCACGCGTATGTGCCGCTCGACGAAGCGCTGTCGCGCGTGGTCGTGGACTTCTCCGGTCGCCCCGGCCTGCACATGCGCGTGCCGTTCAAGAGCGGCATGGTCGGCGGCTTCGACACGCAGCTAGCGTATGAATTTTTTCAGGGCTTCAGCAACCATGCCGGCGTGACGCTGCACATCGACAACCTGCACGGCGACAACGCGCACCACCAGTGCGAGACGGTGTTCAAGGCCTTCGGGCGCGCGGTACGCATGGCGGTGGCGATCGATCCGTGCAGTGCGGGTGTGATTCCTTCGACCAAAGGGAGCTTGTGATCCGAACCGTTGCCGTGGTCGATTACGGCATGGGCAACCTGCGCTCGGTGTCGCAGGCGGTGGCCTATGTCGCGCGCGCGGCCGACGACATCAAGGTCATCGTCACCGGCAATCCCGAAGAGGTTTTCCTCGCCGAGCGCATCGTGCTGCCCGGCCAAGGTGCGATGCGCGACTGCATGCGCGAGCTGCGCGACTCGGGGCTGCAAGATGCGGTGCAGGACGCGCTGCGCACCAAGCCGGTGATGGGCGTGTGTGTCGGCATGCAGATGCTGCTCGACCACAGCGAGGAGCAGGACACGCCGGGCCTGGGCGTGATTCATGGCCACGTCAAGCGCTTCCAGCTCGAAGGCCAGACGCAGCCCGATGGCAGCCGCTTCAAGGTGCCGCAGATGGGCTGGAACCGCGTGCAGCAGGCGCAGCCCCACGCTCTTTGGAACGACGTGCCCGACAACGCCTGGTTCTACTTCGTGCACAGCTTCTACGCCGAGCCCGCGGATGCGCAACACGGCGCGGGCGTCACCGTGTACGGTACGCGCTTCACATCCGCCGTGGCACGCGATAATATTTTTGCCACTCAGTTCCACCCCGAGAAGAGCGCTGCCGACGGTCTGATGCTGTATCGCAACTTCCTCACCTGGAAGCCCTGAAGCCTCTCTCCCCACCTCATGCTGCTCATTCCTGCCATCGACTTGAAGGACGGTCATTGCGTGCGCCTCGAAAAAGGCGACATGGCCAAATCGACCACCTTCGGCGAAGACCCGGCCGCGATGGCGCGGCGCTGGCTCGACGCCGGCGCGCGGCGCTTGCATCTGGTCGATCTCAATGGCGCGTTTGCCGGCAAGCCCGTCAACGAGGGCGCGGTCAAGGCGATCCTGCGTGAAGTCGGCGACGAGATTCCGGTGCAACTCGGCGGCGGCATCCGCGACCTGGATACGATCGAGCGCTACCTCGACGACGGCATCAGCTACGTCGTCATCGGCACCGCGGCGGTCAAGAACCCGGGCTTCGTCAGAGACGCGTGCACCGCCTTCGGCGGCCACATCATCGTTGGCCTCGACGCCCGCGACGGCAAGGTGGCCACCGATGGCTGGAGCAAGCTCACCGGCCACGAGGTGGTGGACCTGGCGCGCAAGTTCGAGGACTACGGCGTGGAATCGGTG
>JANMHY010000069.1:0-5889 GCA_031375525.1 Burkholderiales bacterium | reverse complement strand
CACCTCTCCGGCGCTGACCGAATGCTCCATCGGGTACTCGTGCCACTCGACGCCGTAGCCGAGCTGCTTGAGCGCCTCGCGCGATGAAGTGGCGCGTGCGATGTCGATCACCGGGTCGCGTTTGCCGTGGGCGAGGAAGATCGGCGTCAACGCGTTGGCGTCCTTGCGCTCGGCGGCCGTTGTCGATGCAATCGGCAGGTAGCCCGACAGACCGGCGAGTCCGGCGAGCCGCTGCCCGTAGCGCAGGCCGGCGCCGAGCGTGACCGCGCAGCCCTGGCTGAAGCCGGCGAGCACGATGCGGTTGGCTGGCACGCCGCGTGCAATCTCGCGGTCGATCAATCCGTGCACGGCCGCGAAGCTCTCGCGCAGCCCGGCATCGTCTTCGCGCGGGCTCTGTGTCTGCGCGCCGAACGCGTAGATGTCGTACCAGGCGCGCATGCGGTAGCCGTTGTTGACGGTCACCGGCCGCACCGGCGCGCGCGGCAACAACCAGCGCACCGGGCCGGTGGTGCTCAGATCGATCTCATCGGCGAAGGGCAGAAAGTCGGTGCCGTCGGCGCCGAGGCCATGCAGCACGATGACGCTGGCGACAGCGTCGCCGGCGGGGTGCACTTCGATGGTTTGCATGCCAGTGCTCATCAGTAGGTCAAGCCCATGGCCACGCGCACGTCCTTCATCGTTTGCCGGGCGACGGTGCGTGCGCGCTCGGTGCCCATCTCGACGATCCAGTGCACCTTCTTCGGGTCGGCGAGATACGCCTCGGCGCGCTCGCGCCAAGGCTGCTGCTCCTTGATGATGGCGTCGATGACGGGCTGCTTGCAGTCGAGGCAGCCAATGCCGGCGCTCTTGCAGCCTTTGACGACCCAGTCTTTCGTCGCCTCGTCGCTGTACACCTTGTGGAACTGCCACACCGGGCATTTCTCGGGGTCGCCCGGGTCGGTGCGGCGGGCGCGCGCCGGGTCGGTGACCATGCCCTTGATCTTCTTGCTCACCACGGCCGGGTCTTCGCGCATCAACACGGCGTTGCCGTAGCTCTTGCTCATCTTGACGCCGTCGGTGCCGGGAAGGCGCAGCACTTCGGTGTGCAGCGCCTGCGGCTCGGTGAGGATGGTTTTACCGCTGCCCTTCAAGTGGCCTTGCAGCAGCTCGCTGTCGTCGCTCGTCCAGCCTGCAACGTTCGCCGCGGCCTTGGCGATCATGCCGTCGCCCTTGGCCAAGGCTTCGACGCTGCCGGCTTCGCCATAGGCCTTGCGCTGCTTCTCGAAATAGCGCGCGTCGTCTTTCGGCAGCTTGGTCAGCGTTGCCGCGACGAGTTGATCGAAGTTCGACGCGCGGCCGTAAAGACTGTTGAAGCGCCGCGCCACCTCGCGGGTCAGTTCGACGTGCGAGCTTTGGTCCTCACCCACGGGCACGTAGTTGGCCTTGTAGATCAGGATATCGGCGGCCTGCAGCAACGGGTAGCCTAGAAAGCCATACGTGGCAAGGTCTCGCTCCTTCAGCTTTTCGATCTGGTCCTTGTAGGTCGGCACGCGCTCCAACCAACCGAGCGGCGTGCCCATGGCCAGCAGCGTGAAGAGTTCGGCGTGTTCGGGCAGGCGGCTCTGGATGAAGATCGTGCACTTGTCGGGGTCGAGGCCGGCGGCGAGCCAGTCGGTCACCATCTCGTACACGTAGCGCTCCATGACCTCGCGCTCTTCGTAGTGCGTGGTCAGTGCGTGCCAGTCGGCGACGAAGAAGAAGCAGTCGTGCTCCTGCTGCAAACGCACCCAGTTCTTGAGCGCGCCGTGGTAGTGGCCGAGGTGCATCGCACCCGTGGGGCGCATGCCGGAGAGGACTCTGGATTTCATCGATTGATTCTAGGCGGGGCTACACTGCCGGCCCCTCATGAACAAGCGCATCGCCATCCTCATCTCCGGACGTGGCTCGAACATGCGATCGATTGTCGAGGCCCTCGAGAACGAGGGCTGGCCTGCGCGAGTGGTGGCGGTGATCAGCAATCGGCCCGATGCCGCCGGTCTCGCGTTCGCTGCTCAACATGGCATCGCAACAGCGGTTGTCGATCACAAAGGGTTTGCGACGCGCGAGGCCTTCGATGCGGCACTGTCGCAAGCTATCGATGCGCACGCGCCCGATTTGATCGTGCTCGCCGGCTTCATGCGCATCCTCGGGCCGGACTGCGTGCGCCGCTATGAGGGCCGCATGCTCAACATCCATCCGTCCCTGCTGCCGGCGTTCCCCGGCTTGCACACGCACCGCCGCGCGATCGATGCCGGCTGCAAGATTGCCGGTGCGACAGTGCACTTCGTGACCGCAGCGCTCGACCATGGGCCGATCGTCTTGCAGGCTGCGGTGCCGGTGCTTGCAGGCGACGATGAGCACAAGCTTTCCGAGCGCGTGTTGGCCAAGGAGCATGCAATTTACCCGCGCGCAGTGCGCTGGTTCATCGAAGGCCGGTTGCGCAGCGAGCGCGGCGTCGTCACGCAAACGAGCGGCGAGCCGCAGCTGGTTCTGTGACGCCGCGCCAACTGCTCGACGCCTGCACGACGCTGCTGCGCGAGGTGCTGAAGTTCGATGCGCCTGCCGACGGCGTCGTCTCGGCGTTCTTTCGCAAACAAAAAGCGCTCGGCGCGCGTGAGCGCCACACGCTGGCCGAGACGGTGTACGACGTGCTGCGCCGCCGCCTGCTCTACCAGCACCTCGCGCAGGGCGGCAGCGGCACGATCGAGCGGCGCTTTGCGATGCTCGGCTGGGCAGGTGATGCATCGTTTTTGAAAGCCGCGCTGACGCCGGAAGAGCAGACGTGGCTGGCCAAGGCGCGCGCGATCGACCGCAGCACGCTGGCACCGAAGCTGCGCCACAACCTGCCCGACTGGATCGCACAGCCGCTGCAAGCGCAGCTCGGCGACGAAGGGTTTTGGGCGCTGGTGGCCACGCTCGACCAGATCGCACCGCTGGATCTGCGCGTCAACATCTTCAAGACGAAACGCGAGGCGGCACAGGCGGCGCTTGCTGAAGCCGGTATCGATGCGCAGCCGACGCCCTACTCGCCGTGGGGCCTGCGCGTGCACGGCAAGCCGGCGCTGAACAAGCTCGACGTCTTCTCCGGCGGCGACGTCGAAGTGCAGGACGAGGGCAGCCAGTTGCTGGCGCTGCTGACCGATGCCAAGCGCGGCGAGATGGTGGTGGATTTCTGCGCCGGCGCCGGCGGCAAGACGCTGGCGCTCGGTGCTTCGATGAAGAACACCGGCCGGCTTTATGCCTTCGACATTTCCGGCCACCGTCTCGATTCGCTCAAACCGCGCTTGGCGCGCAGTGGCTTGTCGAATGTGCACCCGGTGCAGATCGCGCACGAACGCGACGACCGCATCAAGCGCCTGGCCGGCAAGATCGACCGCGTGCTGGTGGACGCGCCGTGCTCCGGCCTCGGCACGTTGCGCCGCAATCCTGATCTGAAATGGCGTCAGTCACCACAGGCGATTGCGGAATTGACCGCGAAGCAGGGCGCCATCCTGGCCAGCGCGGCGCGTTTGCTCAAGCCGGGAGGCCGGCTTGTTTATGCGACTTGCAGCTTGCTGACACAAGAGAACGAGTCCGTTTGCGAAGCCTTCTCGCTGGCCCACCCCGCTTTCCAAAAGCGCGATGTGTCAGCACTTCTTGGCGATCTGGGCGTGCCCAGTGCCCAAGGCTTGGCCAGCGCTGGAAATCTGCGTTTGTGGCCCCATCTGCATTCAACTGACGGCTTTTTTGCTGCCATCTGGCAAAAGCAATAGTCCAGCGGCGCAACCGTCACGCCGCAGGTACGCAGTTTCCCCTGTGGCAGAGGCAGCCGCCACCTACAATGCAGTCCTTCACCCGCCTCGACTAACAAAAGGCAACAATTCACATGGACGCTTTGACAGCGCTTCTGGACCCCATAGTGCAGTGGCTGAGCCACGGCGTGCTGGACGCGTCCTGGTGGCAAATCCTGCTCTACACGCTGGCCACCACGCACGTCACGATCGCCGCCGTGACGATCTTCTTGCACCGCGCGCAGGCGCACCGTGCGGTCGATCTGGGGCCGATCCCGTCGCACTTCTTCCGCTTCTGGCTGTGGATCGGCACCGGCATGCTGACCAAGGAGTTCGTCGCGGTGCACCGCAAGCACCATGCGAAGTGCGAGACCGAAGAAGATCCGCACAGCCCGCAGACCCGCGGCCTCAAGGCTCTCTTGTTGACCGGCGTCGAGCTCTACAAGGCCGAGGCTGCCAACCCCGAAACCCTTTCCAAATTCGGTGTCGGCACGCCCGACGATTGGCTCGAGCGCAACCTCTACAGCCGCTTTTCCTGGCAGGGTGTGGGCCTCATGCTGTTGTTGAACCTGTTCCTGTTCGGCGCCATCGGCTTGCTGGTCTGGGCGGTGCAGATGGTCTGGATTCCGTGGTGGGCCACCGGCATCATCAATGGCGTTGGCCACTACTGGGGCTATCGCAACTTCGAAGCGCCGGATGCGTCGCGCAACGTCACGCCGTGGGGCATCCTGATCGGCGGCGAAGAGCTTCACAACAACCACCACACGTACCCGACGAGTGCCAAATTCTCGGTGAAGCCGTACGAGTTCGACATCGGCTGGACGTACATCCGCGCGATGGAAGCGATCGGCTGGGCCAAGGTGCGCAAGACGGTGCCCAAGCTGGCGCTGGGCACCGTGCGCGTGGCCGACGACAAGACACTGGAAGCGCTGATCGCCAATCGCTACGAGGTCATGGCCCATTACGCGAAGGCGCTCAAGGGCGCTGTCGGCAGCGAACTCACCAAGCTCAAAGCGCAAGGCGCCCAGGGCAGTGCGCGCTGGGCCGAGATGCGTCTGGCCAGTCGCTGGCTGCACCGCGACGACGACAAGATCCCCGGCAACGTCAAGCCGCACATGGCACAGGCCGTGGCGCAGAGCCCGGCGCTCGCCAAGCTCGTGGCGATGCGCGAGGAGCTGCGTCAGTTGTGGACGCGCACCAACGTGTCGCCGTCGCAGTTGGTGTCGGACCTTCAAGCTTGGTGCAAGCACGCGGAAGAGAGCGGCATTGCGGCGCTGCAGGAGTTCTCTCTGCGCTTGCGTGCAGCCCACGCGTAAGCGGCAAGCTCTGCCCAACAAAAAGCCCGCCATCGGCGGGCTTTTTGCTTGCCTCTTGCGGGCTTACTTGAGCTTCGTTTCCTTGTACAGCACGTGCTTGCGCGCCTTCGGATCGAACTTCATGAATTCGAGCTTGTCCGGCGTGGTCTTCTTGTTCTTGGCCGTGGTGTAGAAGTGGCCGGTGCCCGCTGTGGATTCCAGCTTGATCTTTTCGCGTCCGCCTTTGCTTGCCATGTTCGGTCTCCTGAAGGTTTAGAGCTCGCCCTTGGCGCGCAAATCGGCAACGATCTGGTCGATGCCCACCTTGTCGATCAAGCGCAGCGCGGCGTTGGTCACGCGCAGCCGCACCCAGCGGTTTTCGGTTTCGAGCCAGAAGCGGCGGTACTGCAGGTTGGGCAGAAAACGACGCTTGGTCTTGTTGTTGGCGTGGGAAACATTGTTTCCCACCATCGGGCGCTTACCCGTGACTTGACAGACGCGTGCCATGTTGTGGCTCCGGAAAATGTATGTGTCGCCGGCCTTTGGCGAAGCCCACGAGTATAGCGGGCTTCGCAGCCGCGGCGACACCCGGGCTAGTCTTGTTGCTCCAGGAAGCGCTGTGCATCGAGCGCGGCCATGCAGCCGGTGCCGGCCGAGGTGATGGCCTGCCGGTACACATGGTCCTGCACGTCGCCGGACGCAAACACGCCGGGCACGCTGGTGGCTGTGGCCATCCCCGACAGCCCGGTCTTGGTGATGATGTAGCCGTCCTTCATCTCCAACTGGCCCTTGAAGATGTCGGTGTT
>JANMHY010000061.1:0-3542 GCA_031375525.1 Burkholderiales bacterium | reverse complement strand
TCCCGTCGAAGGAGGCCCTCGCGGCAGCGGCGATGGTCAGTGTGCTCGACCGCGCGCTGGCGTTCCTGGAGCAGGAGGCCGCACGTGAGAGCACGCCGATCGAGCATCTGAAGTCGGTGGCGCGCTGGACGATGGGGGTGACGCTGGCCGGCGAGATGCCGTCGCTGCCGTCGCAGAACTCGACGCTGCGCACCGCGCTGACGCAGCACCGCGGCTACCTCGACCGCGTGATGATGGTCAGCGAACGCTTGGGTGTCTGGATCACCGCCGCGCAAGCGGCTGGACAGATCGACCCGAAGCTGCCTGCCGAAGCCGTGCTCTACACGCTGTATGCACGCGCCTGCGACCCGGTGCTGTCGTTCCTGCGTGCCGGTGGACAGCTGACCGACGAGCAGGTGATCGATGTCGTGCTCGCAACCTGCTTCGATGGCTTGAAGACACGTTGAAGTTCAGCGGACGAGCAACACCGGCACGCCGCACTGCGCCACCACCTTGGTGGCCACCGAACCCATCACCAAGTTGCCCAGGCTGCTGTGGCCGTGTGAGCCGAGCAACAGCAGATCGTACTTGCCCTTGTCGGCCATCGCCGCGATCGTGTCGGCAGCGTGGCCCTGTTTGGCCACAAACTCGGCGGCCAGGCCCTGCTTGGCGAAGAAAGAGCGGATCGGCTTCAGGACCTTTTCCGACTCGTCGTTGTAGTAGTTGGCGAGGATATCCTTGGACAGTGCCGCCGCCGCACGCGCCGGCACGGGCGGCACGACAGTGAGCACCGTGTAGGCGTGGTGCGCGCCCAACCACTCGTCATGTGCGGCCAGGTAGGCCAGCATGCGCTTGGTGAACGGGCTGCCGTCGGCGGCAACGAGGATCTTCATCGGGGTCTCCTTGGCGAACGGGCGGTGAGTCTCCCACTGCCATGACCGCGGAGACTGCGCGCGATCAAAGCTCGATCAGCTTGGCCGCATCGTAGCTGTCGGTCTCGCCTTTGTCTGCCAGCCCGCGCGCCTGGCTGACGACGCGCGTGCTGCGACCGTCGGCGTGCGTGACGCGGTAGTCGTGCCGGCAGTGCAGGTGGCCGTGCAGCCACAGCGCGGCGCCGGGCAGCAGATCGTCGTCGGCGTTGCAAAAGCTCGCCGTGCCGCTTTGCTTGCCGTAGCGCGGGTCGGCGCTCTGCAGGCTGGGCGCGAAGTGCGTGGTGGCCACCGTCGTGTCCCACTGGCCTTGCGCGGCTTCAGCCAGCGCGCTGGCCAGCCAGGCGCGGCAGTCGAGTGCTTCGCGGCGCACGGCCTCGGCATCGAACAGCGCGCCGTGTTGCGTGGCCCCCATCACGCGCTGAAAGTAGCGGCCGGCGCGCAATGCGGACTCCAGCCGCGACGGGCCGAAGACGTTGAAGTCGCACCAGCGCACGGTGCCGAGAAAGCGGATGCGCCTGCCGTCCGGCGCTTCGAGCACGAGCGCTTCGCGTTCGAGCAGCGTGATGCCGAACTGCGCGCAGCGCTGGCGCAGCGCCGGCCACGCGTCATCGAGTTCACGGCCATCGAACTCGTGGTTGCCGGCGACGAGTAGCGCCGGCAGCGGCCAGTTCGCAAAACGGTCGAGCGCGCGCCAGGTGCTGTCGATGTCGCCGGCGAGCACGAGCACATCGGCCTGGGCATGCGGCTGCGGATCGAATGACTCGCTTTCGAGGTGAAGGTCCGAGAGCAGTTGAATCTTCATGCGCGGGACCGCGCCGGGCCGCTCCCAAGCGAAGGCCCGCGCCTGCCCTCGGGGGAGTGCGAGCGCAGCGAGCGAGGGGCTGTCATTTCGCGTGACAGGCTTTGAACTTCTTGCCGCTGCCGCAAGGGCACGGGTCGTTGCGGCCGACCTTCGGCGTGTCGCGCCTGATCGTGGCCACCGCAAAGCGCTGCTTCGACGTCAGGTCCCACAGCTCGACGGTCGCGTTGACGAGGTCCTCGATGCCGTCGTCGAGGTCTTTGAGCGGCTGCTCGCGGTCGAGCACGGCGATCAAAGCCTTGTCTTCATCGGCTTGCGCCGGCAGGTGGCGGTAGATGCGCGCAAGGGCCGCACCCACCGCGTCATCGGCCGTGTCTTCGAGATCGGGAAAACATTCCTGCGCCCACTGAAACCCCGCCGACCACGGCATCAGCGCGCGCGACACCGGCGACGGCACTTGTTCGTACTCGCTGACCGGCGGCAGTTGATCGACATCGACGATCACCGGGTCGAAGAAGCCGTCTTCGCTGATGCCGGCATTGAGCGCGTCGCGGCGGCGCTCGATCAGCGTCTTGCAACGCGCCAGCCACGCCGCATCCGTGCCGTTGGGCAAGGGGCGGCGCTCGAAGTCGAACACCGGCGGCAACCACTCGTCGACCGGCACGACGCGTGGCTGCACGAGCACGCCGGCCAGGTAGCCGTCGAGCATCAGCACGTCGAGCGGCGTCAGCGGCTCGGGGGTGGCGATGAGCAACTCGGCGAGTTCGTCGAGTTCGGCGTCGTTGAGGTCTTGCTTCATTCGGCGCGATTGTCTCGCGCCGACGGCGCTTCACAGCCGCGATTCGATGCGCGCCTTGGTCGCGTGCATTTCCTCGGGCAGGTTGCGCGCCAAGAGCTTGAACAGCTCGCCGTGCAGCGCCATCTCTTCGCGCCACGCATCGGCGTCGATGCTGGTGACACTCTGGAACTGCTCGCGCGTGAAGTCGAGGCCTTGCCAGCGCAGGTCTTCATAGCGCGGGCTGACGCCGAAGACATGCTCGGCACCGCTGGTCGCACCACCCACACGCTCGAGCATCCAGGCCAGCACGCGCATGTTCTCGCCGTATCCCGGCCAGACGAACTTGCCGTCGGCGCCCTTGCGGAACCAGTTGACGCAGTAGATCTTCGGCAGCGTGGCGCCGCTGGCGGTGAGCGTTTTGCCGAGAGCGATCCAATGCGCGAAATAGTCGCTCATGTGATAGCCGCAGAACGGCAGCATCGCAAAAGGGTCGCGGCGCACGGCGCCGTTGCCGCCGGCCATCGCCGCCGTGGTTTCGCTGCCCATCGTCGCCGCCATATAGACGCCTTCGACCCAGTTGCGCGCTTCGGTCACCAGCGGCACCGTCGTCGAACGACGGCCGCCGAAGATGAAGGCGTCGATCGCCACGCCGGCCGGGTTGTCCCACTCGGCGTCGAGCACCGGGTTGTTGGTGGCGGCCACCGTGAAGCGGGCGTTCGGGTGCGCCGCGGGCCTGGGCTTGCCGTCGACGCCGGTTTCCTTGGCGATCGCCGGCGTCCAGTCCTTGCCCTGCCAGTCGGTGAGGTGCGCCGGCGGCGTGTCGGTCATGCCTTCCCACCACACGTCGCCGTCGTCGGTGAGGGCGACGTTGGTGAAGATGACATCGCGCTTCAACGATGCCATGCAGTTCGGATTGGTCTTCTCGTTGGTGCCCGGCGCAACGCCGAAGTAGCCGGCCTCGGGGTTGATCGCGTACAGGCGCCCGTCCTTGCCGGGCTTGATCCACGCGATGTCGTCGCCGATCGTCGTCACCTTCCAGCCGTCGAAGCCTTCC
>JANMHY010000612.1:0-1686 GCA_031375525.1 Burkholderiales bacterium | reverse complement strand
CGCGGTGCTGGCGACGCTCGGCGCGCGCGGCTGCGCGCTGTTCGAGCGCGGCGCTTCGGCGCCGTCGATGCTGCCCGGCCACGCTATGACCGTGGCCGACACGATCGGCGCCGGCGACACCTTCACCGGCGCGCTTGCTGCGGCGCTGGCGCGCGGCGAATCGCTGGCCGAGGCGGCGCGCTGGGCCAACGCTGCCGCGGCGCTGTCGGTGACCGGCCGCGGTGCGATCGGCGGCATGCCGGCGCGGGCCGACGTTGAAGTGCTGCTGTTGGCGTAAAACCAGAACGCGCGAGTCAGCGCCGCGCCCGCCGCGCCCGCACCTGCTCCACCTCCGGCCGGATCAGCCGCGTGCGCACCGGCCCGAACAGCGTCGCAAACGCCACATCGCCAGCGTCGCGGCCGACGGCGATGCGCACCAGATCCTGCGGCTCGGTCATGCGCGTCGGGTCGAACAGCTCCCAGCGCCCGCCGACGAAGGCTTCGAACATGGCGTGGAAGTCGGGCGGCGGCTCGTCGAAGCGGGCGTAGCCCACCGCCAGCCGCGCCGGGATGTTCAGCGCGCGGCAGAAGGCGACGCCCAGGTGGGCGAAGTCGCGGCACACGCCCGAGCGCTGCAGAAAGACGTCGCACGCCGTCGTCGTCGTGTTCGACGAGCCGATGCGGTACTCGATGTTGTCGTGGATCCAGTCGCACACCGCCTGCACGCGCGCGTAACCAGCGTCGAGGCCGCCGAACATGCGCGTCGCCGCCGAGCCCAGGCGGTCCGACTCGCAATAGCGAGTGGGCATCAAATCCGCCAGCACGTCGTGCGGCAGGGCCTCGATCGCCAGCTCCTTGGCGCGTAGGTCGGGCGCGGCGCGCAACAGGCGCACGCGGGCGCGATAGCGCAACGTCAGCGGTCCGGCGGTGGCCTTCAAGCGCAGCGCGCGGTGGCCGTGCACGGCGTCGCGGTGCAGTTCGTACTCGACTGCGGGCGTCAGCCGCAACGACTCCTCGACCACCTCCTGGTCCATGCCGTCGAGGGCGTGCACCAGGAACAGGAAGTGCGTGTCGTCGAGCAGCGTGTAAGACAGCTTGCAATCGACGTTGAACAGGCGCGACGGGGGCGTGCTCGGCGTGGCCATTCGATGCTTCTATGAAATCCGCAAGTGTGCCGTGATCGACGGCCACCGCGCAGCGTCGGCAGCGCTTTCGCGTGTAGGCGCGGTCCGACCTTCGTCAGGCCTTCAGGTAGTCCGCCCGCGACGCCAGCCAGCGCTCGACCTGCGCTGCCGCAGCCTGCGGCTGCTCGGCCAGCAAGCGCGCGGCCGCGGCGCGCGCACGTTCGATCATCGCCGTGTCCTGCAAGTCCGCAAAGCGCAGCAGTGCATCGCCGCTCTGCCGCGCGCCCATGAACTCGCCGGGGCCGCGGATGGCGAGGTCGCGGCGCGCGATCTCGAAGCCGTCGGTGGTTTCGCTCATCGCGCGCAGGCGTTCGCGCGCGGTCGGTGAGAGGGGCGGCGAGTAGAGCAGCACGCACACGCTGGCCACCGCACCGCGGCCGACGCGGCCGCGCAGTTGGTGCAGTTGCGCCAGGCCGAAGCGCTCGGCATGCTCGATCACCATCAGGCTGGCGTTGGGCACATCGACGCCGACTTCGATCACGGTCGTTGCCACCATTACCTGCATCGTGCCGTCGCTGAAGAG
>JANMHY010000047.1:0-6203 GCA_031375525.1 Burkholderiales bacterium | reverse complement strand
TACGCAGCGGAAAAACGCAACGTCGAGCGCCTGGGGCTGAACAAGGGCGGGTGAGGCGCCTCACCGCCGTGCGTCGCGGGGCCGAAATGTGCGTTGACAAACCAGGCACTGAGGCGTCAACTTGAATCGCCAGTTCTGGATCCGCGGCGGCAGCTCTCAGGCGGCCGCTTGCCACCCCTGCCAAAGCCGCGGCCACAAGCGCGTCACACGCGCGAGGAGAGCCACATGTCAACGCGATTGAAGTTGAACGGCAAAACTCTGGAGGTGAAGTCCGAGCCCGACACGCCGCTGCTGTGGGTGGTGCGCGAGGAGATCGGCCTCGTCGGCACCAAGTTCGGCTGCGGCGCCGGGCTGTGCGGCGCTTGCACCGTGCACCTGGACGGCGTGGCGGTGCGCTCCTGCCAGACCCCGCTGTCGGCCGCAGCCGGCAAATCGGTGTCCACCATCGAAAGCCTGTCACGCAACAACACCCACCCGCTGCAGAAGGCCTGGATCAAGCACGACGTGCCGCAGTGCGGCTACTGCCAGTCGGGCCAGTTGATGAGCGCGGCGGCGCTGCTGGCCAAGAACAAGAACCCGAGCGATGCCGACATCGACGCTGCGATGGCCGGCAACATTTGCCGCTGCGGCACCTACGTGCGCGTGCGCGCCGCCATCAAGACCGCGGCCGCCGACATGCGCGGCGGCAAGGCCTGAGAAGGTATGAACGAACCCGACATGTCCGCTCGTACCGCCCACGCACGCCCACTCGGCGTTGCAAATACTCGCCGTAGCTCGAGCTACGGCTGCGCTTTGCGCCTTGATTGGGCGCGCGTGGCCGGCCCGCTCGGCCACGCCGGATTCATTCATACCTTCTGAGGAGCGCAACATGACAACAGCTACTGTTTCGCGTCGCGGCTTCATCCAGGGCACGGCCGCCTTCAGTGGTGGTTTGATGGTGGGTGTGTGCGTTCCGCTGGCCGGTCCGGCGCAAGCCGCCGCCTTGGTGCACACGCCCACCGCCTGGGTGCACATCGCCGATGACAACACGATCACCCTGCTCTCGGCGCGCGCCGAGATGGGCCAGGGCGTCTACACCTCGATGCCGATGCTGATCGCCGAGGAGTTGAACGTCGACATCAAGAAAGTCCAGGTCGCCTTCGCGCCGCCGGGCAAGGTCTATGGCAACGCGCTGATCTTCGGCCAGCAGTTGACCGGCGGCTCGACCTCCGTGCGCGAAGGCTGGGAGAAGCTGCGTGTGGCCGGCGCCCAGGTGCGCGAGATGCTGATCTCGGCCGCGGCGCAAAAGTGGAACGTCGATCGAAGCACGCTGCGCGCCGAGAACGGCATGGTGTTCGGCCCCGGCAAGAAGAGCGCCACTTATGGGCAACTCGCTGAACTCGCAGCCAAGCAGACCGCACCGGAGAAGCCCGCACTCAAGGACCCGAGCCAGTTCCGCATCGTCGGCAAGCGCACCACGCGGCTGGACACGCCGGCCAAGGTCAACGGCACGGCGCGCTTCGGCATGGACGTGAAGCTGCCCGGCATGGTGATCGCGTCGCTCGAGCAGAGCCCGGTGATGGGCGGCTCGGTGAAGAGCTTCGACGCCAGCCGCGCCAAGGCCATGCCCGGCGTGGTCGACGTGGTGCAGATCGCCGACGGCGTGGCCGTGGTCGCCGACACCTATTGGCACGCCAAGAAGGCGCGCGAGGCCTTGACGATCGAATGGGACGAAGGCCCCAACGCGGGCCTGAACACCAAGGCCATGATCGACGGCACACGCGCTGCGCTCGCCAGCGGCACGCCGATGGCCGTGCGGCCGAACGTCGGCGACGCCGACGCGGCCATCGCCGCCTCGGCCAAGGTGGTGCGCGCCGAGTACCTGACGCAGAATGTCTCTCACTCACCGATGGAGCCGATGAACTTCACCGCGCATGTGGAGAACGGCAAGGCCAGGCTGATCGGCCCGACGCAGTGGCCCGACGCGGTGCAACGCAGCGTCGCCAAGCTCCTCGGACTGAAGCCCGAGGACGTGGCCGTGGAGTCCACTTTCCTCGGCGGCGGCTTCGGCCGGCGCATCGACAGCGATTTCGTCTTCCAGGCGGCGCTGATCAGCAAGGCGGTGAATCGCCCGGTCAAGCTCATCTGGTCGCGCGAAGACGACATGACGCATGACTTCTACCGGCCGCTGGGCATCCACCAGATGGCGGCTGCCCTCGGCGATGACGGCAAGCCGACGGCAATGACCTTCCGCGTCGCCTCGCAGTCGGTCACCGGACGGGTCTTCGGCCTGCCGGCGGACAAGCCGGACGGCTTGATGGCCGAAGCAGCCGTGGCGCCCTACGCGATTGCGGCCACGCGCCACGACACCGTCAAGCACGACGCCGGTTTGCGCGTCGGCTACTGGCGCTCGGTGAGCCACAACATGAATGCGTTTGCCAACGAATGCTTCATCGACGAATGCGCCGCGGCAGCAGGCAAAGAGCCGCTGGCCTATCGGCTGTCGCTGCTGGAGACCAAGCCGCGCTTCGCCAACGTGTTGCGCCGGCTGGCCGAGACCTCGGGCTGGGCAACGCCGGCCGCACCGGGGCGTTTTCGCGGCGTGGCGCTGATGGAGGGCTACGACACCATCATCGGCGAGGTCGCCGAAATCTCGATGAAGGGCGGCGAGCCGGTGGTGCATCGCGTCTGGGTCGTCGCCGACCTCGGCCGCATGGTCAATCCGGACACGGTGGAAGCGCAGATCCAGTCGAGCGTCATCTTCGGCCTGGGCGCGGCGCTGTGGGGCGAGATCACGGTCGACAAGGGGCGCGTGCAGCAGACCAACTTCCACGCCTTTCGCGTCATGCGCAACAACGAAGCGCCGCAGATCGACATCGTGCTGATCGACAGCGCAGAAAAACCCGGCGGCATCGGCGAGCCCGCCACCGCGCTGGTCGGCCCGGCGGTGGCCAACGCGATCTTCGCGGCCACCGGCAAGCGCGTGCGGCGCATGCCGTTCACCGCGGAGAACATCGCCGCGGCCTGAGCGCGCGCTGCCTCTCGGACCGCAGGCGCGCTGTGGCGCAGACCGGCGATCAATGCCTTGTGACATGCCGCCTGGCGAATAGGCTTAGCATCGCGGCGCTCTCCTCATCAACGCACTGAAAGGGTCTTCCATGAGCGACTACCTGCCCGACGTCAAGAAGTACGCCCCCAACGCCAGCGAGGCCCATGTGGCGGCGATCGTCAAGTACTGCGGCATCGCGCTGCGCAACGCCGACTCGTCGCTGGTCTCCGTCAGCGACGACAAGGAAAAGGCGACGGTGCGCAACGGCTTTGCCGCCAAAAAGCTCGGCCTGGACGCCGCCGCGGCCGACAAGGGCATCGAGGCCGTGGCCGCCAAAATGAAAGACGAGAAGCGCAAGAGCCGCGTCACCTTCTACTATCTGCTGGCTGAAGCCACGGGCACGCTGGCCAAGCTGGGCTGACGCAACAGCGGCGCCGCTGCTTCACAACGGCGCCGCGGTGCGCTCCATCGCGCCACAGCACGAGGTCGAGCGCACACGCAAACCCCTAGCGCAACGCGCGCGCCAGCGCGTCTTCTTCGCGCTGCGGGGTCAATCGGGTATGGGCACGCATGTTGCAGTTGACCGTTCTTCGGTCGGCGCGCGAGTCCGAGAACGAGCGCGAAAGCGCATTCCTAAAACACCCGATTCCCCAGAGGAGTTTCCATGAAGACCCAATATGCCGCGGCCCTGGCAGGCCTGGCGTTGGCTGTGCTCGCCCCGGCGGCGCACGCCGTGAGCATCACCAAGGACGACGTCACGCTGGACATCACCGGCATCGTCAACGGCTACTTCGTGTACCGCGAATCGCAAGTACCCGGCTCGCCCAAAGTCTCCAACAGCGGCGTCAGCAACGGCCTGCTGCCGGGCTGGGTGAACTTCGTCTTCACGACCAAGGCCGGCGGGCTCGACCTGAAGGCGCACATCGGCTTGGCCCCGGGCATCAACGATTCGTCGTCGATCATCGGTCTGCCATCGACCGTCGGCAACGGCGCCGGCGCGATCCCCGGCGCAACGAGCCCGTACGCGCAGATCGATACGCGCGCCAACTACCTGTCGTTCGGCAACGCATCGATGGGCACTCGCCGGGCCTGCAAGCCGGCCTGACCTTCGCCGCCGGCCCGGCCAAGTTGTGGGGCAGCGTGGTCTCGCAGAAGACGGAGTGCATCGGCGCGCCTTGCGCTTCGGGCGCCGGCTACACCGCCAACGGCGCCGAGTTCGGCGGCAAGGTCGGCCTCGGCGGCGCGGAGCTGCTGGCCTATGCCTTCACCGGCAAGGGCCTGGGCCTGTCCACCGTCGGCGCGCAGTTCTTCGGCGGCGCCGACGCGGCGGGCAACAAGACCAAGTCCGACGGCTACCTGCTGCAGGCGACGTACAAGCTCGGCGACACCAAGCTCGGCGTCAACTACGGCGAGAACCGCGACAAGAACGGCCTGCTCGGCAACGGCAACCAGCAGAAGAACAAGTCGTACACGCTGGGCGTCTATCACTCGCTCAACAAGTACCTGACGCTGACCGGCGAGTTCAACAACGAGAAGAAGCCCGGCGTGGTCTTCCTCGGCGAGAAGGTCAACACCTTCAGCCTGGGCGCGATCGCGTTCTTCTGACGTTGTTCTGTTCTGATTCAGCGCACCGCGCCGATCGCAGCAGCGATCGGCGCATGCCCGGCTTGACGCGCGATGTCTGCGGCCGTGAAGCCGCGGTCGTCCCGCAAGTCGGTCTTTGCGCCACGTGACAACAGCAGCTTCACGGACTCGGTGTGGCCCTGGCCGGCGGCCCACATCAGCGCGGTGAGCTGCTGCTCGTAAGCGGCATCCACCGGCACACCGCGGTCGATCAAAAGCGCCAGCAATTCGGCGTGGCCCTGGCCCGCGGCGTAAATGATGGCCGGCTTTTTCATGCGATCCACCGGGTCGGCCTTGGCGCCCGCGTCGAGCAGTTTCTTAGCGATGGACGCATGGCCGCCGTAGGCCGCCGCCATCAGCGGCGTCACGCCTTCGAGCGACGCCAGGTTGACGTCGGCGCCGGCGGCCAGCAAGCGTTCGGCCATGCCGGCATGGCCCTTCTCGGCGGCCATCAGCAGCGCCGTCCTGCCCAGGCGGTTGCGCGAGTTGGGCGCGGCGCCGCGACC
This sequence comes from Burkholderiales bacterium, assembly GCA_031375525.1. Classification (GTDB taxonomy): domain Bacteria; phylum Pseudomonadota; class Gammaproteobacteria; order Burkholderiales; family Burkholderiaceae_C; genus CADEEN01. The sequence continues at coordinate 1,046 of JANMHY010000047.1, read as the reverse complement.
CAGCGACCGCTCTAGCGCTGATAAATCGCTTTGTCGCGCGGCGACCAGCAGTTGGGCGTTGATGTTCGGATTGGTCGCGGTCTGCGCGTGTGCGCTGCCGCCGAGGTTTGCGGCCAGCAACGCCATCGCCAGCACGGCCTGGGGCCACTTCATCATCGGGAAACTCCTCGCATCGGCGAGAGTGTTGGGGCTTCCCATGACACACGAAGCGCCGTAGTCTCGCCACCGAGGAAACGCGCGACCCGACCGTCGCCAGCCGAAGTTCCGCAGTCCATGACTGCCTCGTGCCGAGCCCTCCACGTTGCCTCGACAGCGCCGCTGCTCCCACCAGCGCGCGAAACGACCCACAACCGAACGAGGAGACAAACGCATGACTCGCATGGCTTCGATGGCATGGGCGGCTGCACTGGCCGCGGCAACGAGCGTTTCGATGGCGCAAGAGATCCAGGGCGGCGCCGCGGCCACCGGCGCGCCGGTGCCCAAGAGCATCTCGGTGTCGCAAGGCAAGCTCGACGCCGCCGGCAAGGACGGCGCCAACTTCCTGCACTCGAACATGAACTACGAGCAGACGCGCTACTACCCGGCGTCGCAGATCAACAGCAAGAACGTCGGCAAGCTGCGGCCCGTGTTCACCTTCCAGACCGAAGTGCTGGAGTCGATGGAAACCGCGCCGATCGTCGTCGACGGCATCATGTACGTCACCACCTCCTACAACCACGTCTATGCGGTCGATGCCGTCACGGGCAAGGAGTTCTGGCACTACAAGCACAAGATGGGCGCGGTCACCACGTACTGCTGTGGCCCCAACAACCGCGGCGTGGCGATCATGGGCGACAAGCTCTACATGGGCACGCTCGACGCCAAGCTGGTGGCGCTCGACACCAAGACCGGCAAGTTGTTGTGGAGCACGCAGATCGCCGACCCCGAACTCGGCTACAGCGAGACGATGGCGCCGGTGGCCGTCAACGGCAAGATCCTGATCGGCACCAACGGCGGCGAGTACGGCGTGCGCGGCTTCGTCAAAGCCTTCGATGCCAACGACGGCA
>JANMHY010000044.1:0-8175 GCA_031375525.1 Burkholderiales bacterium | reverse complement strand
GACACCGACCGCGTGTTCGGCCTGGCAGTAGGGGGCGAATGCCTGCTCGAAGGCCAAGACCGCGCTGCCTGCGGCCTGTGCGCAGGTCGGCAGCTTGGTCGATGACGCGGACCGTTTCGTCGCTGCGCTGAAGGGCTGGCCCGCGGGTCAGCTTGGCGTCTGCGTCTATGCGGCCGCCGTGATGGCCGCCATCCAGGGCGAAGTTGCCACGCCCGACACCGCTGCGGCCTTTGGGCTGCAGGGCCGGGTGCGCTTTGGCTTCGTGCCGGCGCAAGGCCGCATCGACATCGTCGAGGAGCTGAGCGCGGCGCCGCCTGCGGCCGGTGTGCTGGCCGACGCGACGCAACGCGAGATTGGTCTGCGCGCGGCGCGTGCCGCGCTGTCAACGCGGCTGCGCCAGGTGGCCGACCGCGCGCTCAAGCGCTACGACAAGCCCGCCGGCATCGATCCGTCGTGGCAGTCGGCCATGACCTTTTCCTTCGAGTCGTCGCCGCGCTGACGCAACGATGACGCAAGCAATACGGACCCTCGATGCCCTGCGCGCGTTCTTCGCCAGCGCGCCGTTCATGGTGGACCTCGGCATCGAGCCGGTGGACTGCGGCGAGGGCCGCGTCGTCACGGCGCTTGCTTTGGCGCCGCGCCACCGGCAGCACACCGGCGTCGTGCACGCCGGTGTGGTCGGCGCGATGGCCGACCACACGATGGGCGCTGCGGCGCAGACGATGGCCGCCGAGGGCCATTGGGTGCTGACGGCCGAGTACAAGGTGAGCCTGTTGCGCGCGGCGCGCGGCCAGCGGCTCGAATGCGCCGGCGTGGTCATCAAGCCGGGCCGCCAGGTTAGCTTCACCGAGGCCGAGGTGTTTGCGATCGATGGCGATGCGCGCACGCTGGTGGCCAGGGCTTCGGCGACGATGGCGGTCGTCAAGGCCTAAGAAGCTGTCAATGCGCCGCACGCTCGATTTTCTGCTCTACGACTGGCTGCACGTCGAGTCGCTCGCCGAGCGCGCGCGTTTTGCCGAGCACTCGCACGAGACGTTCGACTCCGTGCTCGACACCTGCGAGCGCATCGCGCGCGACAAGTTCGCGCCGTTCAATCGCCTGGTGGACACCGAGGAACCTCGCGTCGACGCGCAGGGCCGCGTCGTCCTGCCGCAGGCCACGCACGATGCCTGGCATGCGTATGCCGAGTCCGGCATGCTGGCCGCGGCGCAGAGCGAAGAATGGGGCGGCATGAACCTGCCCTATGTCGTCGAGGCCGCCGCCAATGCCTTCTTCGCTCGCGCGTCGGTCGGCATCAGCGCGGCGCTGCTGACGGTGGGCAACGCGAACCTGCTGCTTGCGCATGGCACGCCCAGGCAGAAGGAAGTCTTTGCGCGCGCCGAGTTCGAAGGCCGCTGGGCCGGCACGATGTGCTTGTCGGAGCCGCAGGCCGGATCGAGCCTGTCGGACGTGGCGACGCGCGCCGTGCTCGACGACGAACACGATCCGCTCGGCCCGCGCTTTCGCCTCACCGGCCACAAGATGTGGATCTCGGCCGGCGAGCACGAGATCACCGAGAACATCGTTCACCTCGTGCTGGCGAAGATTCCCGACGCCGGCGGCAAGCTCGTCGCCGGCACGAAAGGCATTTCGCTGTTCATCGTGCCCAAGCGCCTCGTCGATGCGCAAGGCCGGCTCACCGGCGAGCGCAACGACGTGGTGCTGGCCGGCCTGAACCACAAGTGCGGCTGGCGTGGCACGACCAACACGCTGCTGAACTTCGGCGAACGCGGCGGCGCGTTGGGCTACCTCGTCGGCAAGCCCAGCGAAGGCTTGCGCTGCATGTTCCACATGATGAACGAGGCCCGCATCGGCGTCGGCATGGCAGCGACGATGCTCGGCATGGCAGGCTATGAGGCGGCCCTCGACTACGCCAGGCAACGGCCTCAAGGGCGCGCGATCGGCGCCAGTGGAAAGGACGCCTCGCAGCCGCAGGTGCCGATCATCGAGCACGCCGACGTCAAGCGCATGCTGCTCGCGCAGAAGGCCTACGCAGAGGGCGCGCTGGCCTTGCAGTTGTACTGCGCACGGCTGGTCGATGAGCAACACACGGGCCATGCGGCGGCATCGAAGGAGGCCGCGCTGCTGCTCGACGTGCTGACGCCGATCGCCAAGAGCTGGCCGAGCGAGTGGTGCCTGGAGGGCAACTCGCTGGCGATCCAGGTTCATGGCGGCTACGGCTACACGCGCGACTTCCCCGTCGAGCAGTACTGGCGCGACCAGCGGCTGAACATGATCCACGAAGGCACGCATGGCATCCAGGCGCTCGACCTGCTCGGCCGCAAGGTGACGATGAACGGCGGCGCCGGCTTGAAGGTGCTGGCGGTGCGGATCAGCGCGACGGTCGAACGCGCAGGGTATGAGCCCGGTTTGGCCACGCACGCCGATGCATTGGCCGCGGCCCTGCAATCGCTCGGCGCGGCCACCGAGGCCGCGTGGGCTACCGGCGTGGCCGAAGAAGCGCTGGCCAACGCGACGCCGTACCTGCAAGCCTTTGGCCATGTGGTGCTGGCGTGGATCTGGCTCGACGTGGCGCTCGTTGCCGCGCCGCGCGACGACGACGCGGCGCAAGGACGACGCGCCGCGCTGCGCTACTTCTTCAACCACGAGTTGCCGAAGATCAGCGCCTGGCTGGCTGTCGTATCGTCGCGTGATGCGACCTGCCGCGAGATGAAGCCCGAGTGGTTCTGAACATGTCTGCTCGACGCATCGAAACCGTGATCTGGGTGCTGATCTACGGCGGCCTGGTGAGCCTCAGCATAGGCTGGTTCGTGACGCCGCTGCAAGGGCCGTGGGGCGAGCTGATGATCGGCGGCGGCATCGTTGCCGCCGTCGTCGGCATCGTCTTGATCGTCGTGCGTTCACGGATGAAACCATAAACCCCGCGGAGGCAAATTCATGAGCACTGCCGTTCAACAACTCTTCGACCTCAGCAGCAAGACCGCGCTCGTCACCGGCGGCTCGCGCGGCCTGGGCTTGCAGATCGCCGAGAGCCTCGGCGAAGCCGGCGCCAGAATCCTGCTGACATCGCGCAAGGCCAGTGACCTCGAAGAAGCCGCCGCGCATCTGCAGGACACGGGCATCGACACGCGCTGGATCGCTGCCGATGCCAGCGAGCCGGCCGAGGTGCATCGCGTCGTCGGCGAAGCGATGGAGCGCCTGGGCGCGATCGACATCCTGGTCAACAACGCCGGTGCGACCTGGGGCGCGCCGATGGCCGAGTACCCGCTCGAAGCCTGGGACAAGGTGATGAACCTCAACATCCGCAGCCTGTTCCTGTTTGCGCAGGCCGTCGGCAAGGCCAGCATGCTGCCGAGAAAGCACGGGCGCATTCTCAACATCGCGTCGGTGGCCGGCCTGGCCGGCTCGCTGGAAATGTCCTTCATCGCCTATGCGACGAGCAAGGGCGCGGTGGTCAACTTCACGCGCCAACTCGCCGGCGAGTGGGGGCCGTTCGGCATCAACGTCAACGCGCTGGCGCCGGGATTTTTTCCGAGCAAGATGACCAAGGGCACGCTGGCGGCGTATGGCGCAGACAAGTTGTCTGCGGCAGCGCCGCTGCGGCGCATCGGTGACGACGATGACCTGAAGGGCGCGGCGCTGCTGTTCTGCTCGGCGGCGGGCAAGCACATCACGGGGCAGATTCTGGCGGTCGATGGTGGGCTGTCGGCGGTGCACCAAGGCGCATGACGACGAGGGCGATGAAGTTTCCTCTTCACATCCCCTTCGTCGAGCAACTCGGCTTCGAGCTGCATCGCTTCGACGACGGCCATGCCGAGCTGCAGTTGTTGCTCGAGCCCGCGCACCTGAACTCCTGGCAGGTCGCTCACGGCGGCTTGCTGATGACGATGCTCGACGTGGCGATGGCGCACGCCGCGCGCAGCATTCACGCCAAGGAGCCGGGCCACGGCCCGGGCGTCGTCACGGTCGAGATGAAGACGAGTTTCATGCGGCCGGCCGAGGGCCGGCTCACTGCGAAGGGCGCGCTGCTCCACCGCAGCACGACCATGGCGTTCTGCGAAGGCTCGGTGTTCGACGCGGCGCAGCGGCTCTGCGCGCACGCCACCGGCACGTTCAAGTACCTGCGCAAGCTGCCGACGCCCGGCCGCTCGACCAGGCCCTTGCGGCGCAGCGACGAAGGTTGAACGTGGCGATGCACTGGTCTTGGCACCGCTTCGCCGAACTCGGCGTCGACAACCTTTACGACGCTTTGCAACTGCGCTGCCGCGTCTTCGTGCTGGAGCAGGGACCGTACCTCGATCCGGATGGTGTCGATCGGCAGTCGTGGCATTTGCTCGGCCGCGATGCCGCGGGTGCGCTGACGAGCTACCTGCGCGTCGTCGATCCCGGCATCAAGTACGACGAGCCATCGATCGGCCGCGTGATCACCGCGCCCGAAGTGCGCGGCACCGGTAGCGGCCGTGTGCTGATGAGCGAAGGCATTGCAGGGTGCGAGCGACACTGGCCAGGCCGCGCGGTGCGCATCAGCGCCCAGGCGCGGCTCGAACGGTTCTACAACGGCTGTGGGTTCGTGCGCGTCGGCGACAGCTACATCGAAGACACGATCCCGCATGTCGAGATGCTGAGGAGTGCGCGATGAACACTCATGAGGTGCTCAATCAGGCGGCGCCGTGGGTCGGCGCCAATCTCTTCGAGACGAACCGGCCGCTGCGCGACGCGCTGGCGCACCATGCGCCGACACTCGACACGGCGCGCCTGCGCGCCCTCGGCAAGCTCACCGGCAGCGCCGACATGCAGGAGCACGCGCGCCTGGCCAACACCCACCAACCGCAACTGCACACGCACGACGTTCAGGGGCGGCGCATCGACCAGGTCGAGTTCCATACGAGCTATCACACGCTGCTCGGCGCGGCGCTGCAATTTGGGCTGCACGGCACGCCGTGGGCGCACGGCACGCTGACGCATCTTGAGCGCGCCGCGGGCTTCATGCTCTTCACCGAGCTCGAACCGTCGGTGCTGTGCCCGGTGTCGATGAGCTACGCCGTCACGCCGGCCTTGCGTGCCAATGCGGTGATCGCACAGGCCTGGATGCCCAAGCTCGCCGCCACCGCCTACGACGCGCGCTTCGTGCCGTTCGATCAGAAGAGCACCGTGACGATGGGCATGGGCATGACGGAAAAGCAGGGCGGCTCCGACGTGCGCGCCAACACGACACGCGCCGAGTTCGACAGCGACACCGCGTGGGGCCGCGCCTACAAGTTCACCGGCCACAAGTGGTTCTTCTCGGCGCCGATGTGCGACGCCTTCCTCGTCCTCGCGCAGACTACGGCGGGTCTCTCATGCTTCTTCGTGCCGCGATTCAAGCCTGACGGCAGCGTCAACCCGATCCGCATCCAGCGCCTGAAGGACAAGCTCGGCAACCACGCCAACGCCAGCAGCGAAGTCGAGTTCGGCGGCGACGTGAGCGGCTGGCTGATCGGCGACGAGGGCCGCGGCGTGCCGCAGATCCTGGCGATGGGCGCGATGACGCGCCTGGACTGCGCGCTCGGCACCGCGGGCCTGATGCGCGGTGCGCTGTCGATCGCGATCCATCACACGCGCCAGCGCATGGCTTTCGGCAAGGCGCTTGCCGAGCAGCCGCTGATGAAGAACGTGCTGGCCGACATGGCGATCGAGAGCGAAGCGGCCACCGCGCTGGCGCTGCGCCTGGCCAAGGCGATCGACGTCACCGAGTCCAGCAATGACGCGCATGAATCCATCATGCGCCGCGTGCTGACGCCGATCGCCAAGTTCTGGATCTGCAAGCGCGGCTCGATGTTCGCGCAGGAAGCGATGGAGTGCCTCGGCGGCAACGGCTATGTCGAGGCGCACGGCCAAGGCGTGATGGCGCGCATCTACCGCGAGATGCCGCTGAACTCGATCTGGGAAGGCGCGGGCAACATCATGGCGCTCGACTTGCTGCGTGCCTTGCGCGGCGCCGACGTGGCGGCAGCGATGCAGGCCGAACTGGCGCCTGCGCGCGGCGAGCATGCGGCCTTCGATCGACTGGCGGCGACCTTGCCAGAACGCCTCGACGGCGGCACCGACGAAGCTGCAGCACGCACGCTGGCGCGCGACGTGGCGCTGCTGGTGCAGGCCGCGTTGCTGCGCCGACATGCCAGCGACGCCGTCTTCGCCGCGTTCTGCGCCTCGCGCCTGCAACACGGCGCCGATGTGTTCGGCACGTTGCCGGCGACCACACCCTTCGACGACATCATCAACCGATCATTGCCCGATTGAACCGGAAACCCGCATGAAATCCTTCCAAGGCCGCACGGCCGTCATCACCGGCGCCGGCTCGGGCTTCGGCCTCGAAGCGGCGCGCCTGGCCGCGCGCGAGGGCATGAATGTCGTCCTCGCCGACGTGCAGGTCGATGCGCTGGAGCGCGCGCAGGACGAGATGCACACGCTCGGTGCGCAGGCGCTGCCGTACCGGCTCGACGTGTCGAAGGCGGTCGAAGTTGAAGCGCTCGCCAAAGCCACGGTCGATCGTTTCGGCGTGCCGCATTTCGTCTTCAACAACGCCGGCGTCGGTTTTGGTGGTCTGATCTGGGAGCACACGGCGCAGGACTGGGAGTGGGTGATGGGCGTCAACGTCATGGGCGTTGCGCACGGCGTGCGCGTCTTCACGCCGCTGATGCTCGAAGCCGCAACGCAGGACGCGCAGTACGAAGGCCACATCGTCAACACCGCATCGATGGCTGGGCTGCTGAACCCACCGAACATGGGCGTTTACAACGTCAGCAAGCATGCCGTGGTGAGCCTCACCGAAACGCTGTACCAGGACCTGTCGCTCGTCACCGACCAGATCACGGCCTCGGTGCTGTGCCCGTTCTTCGTGCCGACCGGCATCAGCCAGAGCCACCGCAACCGGCCGAGCGACCTGAGTGCGCCCGGCGCCAAGCCGACGAAGAGCCAGCGCATCGCGCAGGCCATGACCGGCAAGGCGGTCGAGTCGGGCAAGGTCAGCGCGGCACAGGTGGCCGGCATGGTTTTCGATGCGATGCGCAAAAAGCGCTTCTACATCTACAGCCACCCGAAAGCGCTCGTGTCGGTGCAGAAGCGGCTCGAAGACATCATGCGGCCGCGCAACCCGACCGATCCGTTTGCCGACAAGCCGGAGATCGGTGCCGAGCTTCGCGCAGCGTTGCGCAGTCAGGGATGAGCGCAGCGCATCCGCCGCTGTCTGGGCGACGCGACCAGATAGAAGCCTTCTGGCTCGAGTACCAGCGCGCCGGCAGCGTGCAGGTCGAAGGCTTTTCGGCGACGGCCTTCGGCCGCACACGCGCCGTGGCCGATGAACTCGCAGCGCTGATCAAGAGTGGCGACAAGCGCGCACATTCAACACTGGAGCGCGACTTCGAAGCCGAGGGCGACGAACTGCCGCGGCCGGGCGAGCACATCGTCGTCCTCGACGGCCGCGGCACGCCACAAGCCATCGTGCGCATCACCCATGTCGAGCGCCGCTATTTCAACGACATCGACGACGAGTTCGCCTTCGAGTGCGGCGAGGGCGACCGCACGCTCGCGTGGTGGCTCGTCGCCTACCGCCAGGAGTTCGCCGAGCGTGCCGAGGCTCAGGGTTTTCAGGTGGGTGAGAAAGCGGTGCTGATCCTGGAATACTTCGAACTCGTCTGGCCGCAATGAAAGCAAGCATGAAAACGTTCCTGACTTTGTTCTTCGCGCTGGCAGCAACGTCGGCGTTCGCGCAACCCGCTGTCTGCCCCGACAAGAACATCAACTACTGGCAGGCCTTTCCGCCGGGCGGCGAGAGCGACATTTCGGCGCGGCATCAGCAGGTCGTGCTGAAGAAGAAGTGCCCGGCGATCGACACCATCGTGCAGTACAAGGCCGGCGGTGGCGGCGCGGTGCTGTGGAGTTCGGCGAACACGCTGCCGGCCGATGGTCTCAACGTCTATGGCATCAACCTGCCGCACGTCATCCTGCAGCCGCTCGAAGGCCAGGTGCAGTACAAGACGGACGACCTGGCGCCGGTGTATTGGTACCACTACACGCCCGACGTGCTCGTGGTGCCCGACGCGAGCCCGTTCAAGACCTTTGCCGATTTCCTGAAGGCCGCGCAGGCCGATCCCGGCAAGCTCAACATCGGCGGCTCGGCGCTCAACTCGGCCAACC